>RZYZ01000100.1 GCA_009930125.1 Clostridia bacterium
GTATTCACCCAGGCTGAGCCCCAGAGCATGATCCGCCTCGATGCCTTCCTTCCGAAGAAGATCTGCAATGCCGTAGCTCATGGTGAAGATGGCGATCTGGGTGTTCTCCGTTTCGCTGAGCCTCTCCTCATCCTCAAGGATCTCCAGCAGGTTCAGTCCAGTGGCAGAAAAGGCTTCCATGAGAAGCGCTCTGTACTGTTCATATTCATTGTAGAAATCCAGTCCCATGCCCGTAAACTGAGCACCTTGTCCTGGAAACATCAGATTGATTTTCATATTTTCCCCCGGTAAGGCACCATACGGGTGCCGTTTCTTCTCTCTACTTGTAGCTTATGTATCTGGAATCCGTCAGCAGTGCTTCGATGAGCTCGCTGCAGGTGCCTGTTCTATTGACGAGACCTGCGATCTGACCGGACATGAAGGATCCCTTTTCAAGGTCTCCCAGGATCACGGACTGATAGAGGGATCCTCTGCCTAGGGCTTCGAATTCTTCCATGCTTCCTCCGCTTTTTTCCAGGGCATCCAGTTTTCTCGTGAGCTTGTTTCGAAGAACCTGTACAGGATGTCCTGTGAATCGTCCTGTGACCGTCACATCGATATCGGAAGCCTCCAGTACCAGATTTTTGTAGTTCTCATGAGCTCTGCATTCTTCTGCCGGAATGAAATAAGTGCCCAGCTGAACCCCTTCTGCACCCAAGGTGAAGGCCGCATCCACACCTCTGTGGTCTGCAATGCCTCCCGCTCCGATGACGGGAATGGAGACGGCGTCTGACACCTGAGGCAGAAGCACCATGGTGGACAGTTTCCCGATGTGTCCGCCCGCTTCGTTCCCTTCAGCGATGACGGCATCGGCGCCTAATCTTTCCATCTTCTTCGCCAGGGCAACCGATGGGACCACCGGAATCACCTTGATTCCTGCTTCATGAAAAGCTTCGATGTATTTTCCCGGATTTCCGGCTCCTGTGGTGACACAGGCAACCTTTTCCTCCAGAACCACTTTAATGACTTCTTCCTTATGCGGACTCAGAAGCATGATGTTGACCCCGAAAGGTTTTTCTGTCAGTTTCTTCGCTTCCTGAATCTCTTTTCTGATGATTTCACCCTCGGCATTTCCACCGGCAATGATCCCCAGTCCACCTGCTTCAGAGACGGCTGCAGCCAGTTTCCCGTCAGAAACCCATGCCATGGCGCCTTGAAATACAGGATATTTTATACCTAAGAGCTGACAAATTCTGTTCTCCATGGATACACCTCTTATGCTTCTTTTGCGCTAGTGATGTATTCGACCACATCTTTGATGGTTTTCAGTTCTTCTGATTCTTCGATGGTGATGTCAAATTCCTCTTCGAGCTTCATGACCAGTTCCACCAGGTCCAGGGAATCAATGCCCAGTTCCTCGAAATTGGATTCCATGGTGATCTCGTCTTCACCCAGTGTAAGTTCCTCTACTAATACCGCTTTTACTTTTTCAAAAATCATGATAATTCCTCCTAAAAATTTAATTTATATATGTTGATGAATAAGGATAGCTAAATAATCTGGCTTTCTACATGTTCCATTCCAGGTAGACCGCACCATAGGTGAGTCCGCCGCCGAATCCAACCAGCGCCAGCTTCTGGCCATTTTTAAGTTTTCCGGACCGGCTCAGTTCATCCAGTGCAATGGCGATGGATGCGGAAGACGTGTTTCCGGTATTCTGGATATTCACATGGAACTTGTCCATGGAGATGTCCAGTCTTTTGGAAGCCGATTCGATGATCCGGATGTTCGCCTGATGAGGCACGATATGGTCCAGCTGCGCCAGGTTTCCGTTTCCTCTGGATACAGCAGCCTTCAGGGCTTCTGGAAGGATGTTCACCGCAAACTTATAGACCTCTTTCCCATCCATTCGGATGAGCTGTGGTGCTTTGGACCCTTCTGCAACAATGTTGTTCACCGGAAAATCCCTCGTATTGAGACAGGCGCCTTTGGTGCCATCGGCTCCGGATACGATGCCTCTGATGCCGTCCCCTTTTGCAAGGACCGCGGCTCCTGCTCCATCTCCAAAGAGTACACAGGTGGCTCTGTCCGTGAAATCCGTGATCTTGGAAAGCACTTCACTTCCAATGACCAGAATATGGTGAATATGATCGCTCTTCAGCAGAGCATCCGCCACTTCCAGTCCGTAGATGAATCCGCTGCACGCCGCATTGAGATCGAGGCAGGCCGCATTCACAGCGCCCAGCTTATCCTGAATGTAGCTGCTGGTGTTGGGCACCAGTGCGTGAGGGGTGGTGGTTGCCACAAGAATGTAGTTTATTTCTTCTGCGCTGATTCCAGAACTCTCCAGGGCAGCCTTTGCAGCCTCATATCCCAGATCGCCGGTATTCTCCGTTTCATCGGAGAGATGCCTCTGCCTGATTCCAGTCCTTGTTACGATCCACTCATCTGTGGTATCCACATATGCTTCCATTTCTTTGTTTGTCATGATGCGTTTCGGCAGATAACTGCCTGTTCCGATAATTCTAGCCACAAGTGAACCTCCCATTTGATTTGATTCTAAAAATATTTGACTCCCAAACTATACAGCCGGATTGCAAGAGACTCAATACTTGAAATTCGTCATTTATAATTATTATGCTCTCGATTTCTACTATATGCTCCTTCATTCAACCATATCCTGTTTTCCAGATTTTAAAGATATTATAAGATTTGAGAAAACCTTCTCAAAGTGTCTGTTTCACTCATTTTCAGGCAATTTCGCGTTTTGGGGCAATAAAAAAGACACTTCGAAAAGTGTCGGATTTCATGCCATGTTAGCTTTACTGGAGATGCTGTTCTGATGATAACTCTCTTGATCACGCTGATATAGAAGGATTATCTAGTGGTTATTTTCAATTATCTTGAGCTTAAACTCTCAAATTCAGGATATAAAGTGTTTAAGCTAATTTCAAATGACTTAAGTACACTTAGTGTAGAATATTTGTTGGATGAATAGAAAAAGAGAATAGCTCAAACCGTGTTATGATAAAAATACGACCTAATAACACAACCGGAAGG
Source organism: Clostridia bacterium (assembly GCA_009930125.1). Taxonomy (GTDB): domain Bacteria; phylum Bacillota; class Clostridia; order Clostridiales; family Clostridiaceae; genus Proteiniclasticum. The sequence goes on from RZYZ01000100.1 coordinate 3,040, forward strand.
AGCTACCCTCATGAATATTATAACCGAGCTGAACAGGAAAATCACTACCCACATGTCAACTTGCCTGGAAAAGGCATTTGAAGAAGGGACAGGGCTGACAGGTATGGTGGAATCTACTCTTGGCCTTGTGCGAGAAATGGGAAGAGATATGATTGAAGAAATAATCAGCACTGCTGAGGATTCTCTTCTGAACAGCAAGGAAAGATCAATGGAGTGGGTAGTACAGAGCAGAAATCGCGAGAAGACTGTTTCCACACTTCTGGGAGATATATGTTATCGGAGGACTTACTACAAGAACCGAGAAAGCGGTGCTTTCAGGTATCTGACAGATGAACTTCTTGGTCTGGAACCCCATACGAGAATGGACATCGGACTTCAGTCCGACATGCTCACAAAAGCCAAGGAGATCTCCTACGAGCAGGTTGTTCAAAGCTATGACGATATCAGTATCAGAAGCCGATCAACGGTCAAGAACCTGGTCCACAGGACGTCCATGGAGAATACGAACTGGCCGAATCTTGAGGATGAGAAGCGCAAGGTTCGATTCCTCTACGTCGAGGCCGACGAGGATCATGTGCATCAACAGAGAGGCAAAGGAATGATCATGAAGCTCGGTTATGTCCATGAAGGCAAGCGACTAGTGAATCCAGCCTGCAAGTCCAAGCATAAGCGTAACGAGCTCATCGGAGCGAAATACATCACTGGGCTTTATCCAAACAACGATGATTTCTGGTTCGAAGTTCTTGACTACATCGAAGCTCAGTACGATCTGGATTACGTGGAAAGGATTTTCCTTTCCGGAGACGGCGCTCCGTGGATTCAGGCTGGAGAAGATATCCTGCCTAAATGCAGTTTCGTCATCGACGGATATCATCTCTCCAAGTACATCAAGAGTGCTACAGGACCATATCCAGCGTATGAATAAAAGCTAAAGAACTATGTATATAGGGGCATAAAGGACTTTGTAGAAGCTTATTTCGAGACGATAAAATCCAATGATCATACCCAACTGGAACTGAAGCGGTTTGCTAGTTGCAAGACCTATATTCTGGGAAACTGGGACAGTATACAGAACCGGAACAAAGAAGGCTATCTGGAATGCAGCGCAGAAGGCCATATCAGCCATGTACTATCTCATAGGCTGAGCTCCAGACCACTGTCATGGAGCAAGAACGGAAGTGAGACCATAGCCAAGCTGCGCGTGTTCACGCGCAATGGAGGCTCTATTTCTCAACTTCTTGATTCGCTCAAGGGTCAAGTCATGGAGACTACAGTGCACGAAGTATTAGACAGAAAAACGGTGAAAAGCAAGAAAAAAATCTATGAAGAATTCTCAAGCAATATCACCATACTCGATATGGGAAAACGAACCAACATGTTTAAGTTGCTTAAGAAACTGAGAACAGCCTGATTATCACGGCGTCTATTTTCTAAATATTAACCAACAGTAAATTGACACGGTCTTAAGTACAGCTTAAATTGAATAATTTCTTTAATTTGTGGTATAATTAATTAAGTAGAAGCATAATATTATATTGATCCTTTACCGATGGTTTAGGATGAGCAAAGGCTTCGACCACTGGGCCAGATAACCAGTGGCCATAATTATTTTGATATTTATATCCAAACATTGACAAGATGGATATATTATTATATTATATTGTTAATCCTTTACTTATAGTTTGGGATCAGTAAAGGCTTCGACTACTGGGCCAGATAACCAGTGGTTTTTTTTGAATATTATTAAATAAGGTATAGCTATCAATTTAGATGGCCATACCTTTTTTCATTTTTCCCATTGTGGGCTATTTCTTATTTTTTCAGCTGCAGCATCATTATCAACTAGATAAGCAGTTACAAATTTTCCTTTGCCTTTCTTATTAATAAAAATAACGACTAGATAATTTTCTTCTGTTAAGAATGTAACTCTTCTTGTATTATCGTAAGAGTTTTTTGCTTTGTCATATCCTTTTCGAGGTACAATTTTAGGATCTTGCAACACATGCTTTATCCAATCCATTCGCTTACCACGCTTAATATCAAAACTATCCTTTTCGGCCGTCCAACTTTTATGGGTTCGCTTATAGAATGTGTGGTCAAATTGATCTTCGTAAAACATTACCGGAATGTTATCAAATGTATAAATTGGACTTGCTTCACAATAAGTTCTAATGTAGTGCTGCTTGTACTCTTCTTCTGTTTCGTATTTTAATAATTCAGGGAGCGCCATTATATACTCCCCTTTCTTAAATCCATCACAAACACATTGAATTTTTTATAGCTTCTACTTGTATGTCTTATAGGATGGCCTAAATGTTTCTCAATTCTATCTACTACAGCTTTTTTTGCGTCTGATTCTCCGTGGACTCCATAGTTAAATTTGTATCCAACGGCACCCATCAAAACATTTTGAAGTTGAAGCAATAGGGACTCTTTTGAATTAATCGCTTGAATAAGTTCAACACTTTCGGACCAACAAGCTCTATTTAGAATTCCTTTTAGATTTTTTAATCGTGTACGATCTTTGTTCGTCTTATAGTCTGTAAAGATATAATACTTATGTTGTGGTTCTATCCAATGATAAATGAGTTGATAATAAAATTTATAATACCCTAACTCATGATCTGAATCATTAAATGTTTCATTATCTATGTCTTTAGCATCAAGTACAACAGTTCTAAAATCGATTGAACTGTCAGAGCTAAAAAACAAATCTACCAGCTCTAGGTAGAAGTTAATTTTATTAGGTGATACATTACCCCATTTTAACTCACCATAGAGATTATGCTTGTCCTTTAGTTCCTTGATTGATGCTTTCAATCCCTCACGTTTTTCTGTCGGTAGCATTATGCCACCAATACAAACAAATCTATTGTGACTGTCTATAGAGGATTTTTCTACTATTAAGTCTTGTCTGCTTTCATCACAATATACATCATATAACATCAACTCACCCCAACTTTACTAATCAACGGATAATTTTATATGAAACAACAATATAATTATAAGCTATATATACAAATTTCACACTACCATAATAGAATAAAAGAAAATTAAAACACCAAGTAGCTTGATCATAGTAATCATCTGCTTTTCTCCACCCTAATCGCCTGCCCAGAGGATACGATGCCAAGATAGACAAAGAAGATGTAGTAGACCATGACCACCTGAATGTTAAAGAACGCCTGGGTCAGATATCCGATGATGGCAGCAAGAATCGGCACATAGGCTTCATGCTTCTTGAGATTTTTCATCCCCTTCTTCAGAACCAGAAACAGGAATCCCAGATAGGCAAAGAACGAAAGAAGTCCTGAGGATACACCGATGTTCAGATACTCATTGTGCGCCTTGTCCCAGTTTCTGTATCTTCCGAAATCTGAAATGATCTGTCCTCTGAAATGCATGTTCATGGCAATATACAGGGTGTCCAGTCCGAATCCGAAAAACGGACGCATCCTGATGAGCTCGATAACTTTACCCCATATATAGACCCTGGAAGAGCCGCCTAAATAAGCGGTCTCCTCCTCTTTGATGATATTGAAGAAGTCGCTGAATATGGATAAAAATCGCGATGCGAAGACATCTCCGGATGTCAGAACAAACAGCAGAATCATCCCTAGACTGGTGAAAAAAACGACCAGCGCTTTTTTCCCTTGGTTCTTTGTGAATCCGCTTCGGATCTGATGAAGTACAAGAAAGGCGATCAGCGCTATGAAGGCACCGATCCACGCGCCTCTGGTTCGAGTTGTCAGAAGCGCCAGAAACAGGATCGCATAAGCCAGAAGTCCGATCTTCTTTCCTTTATAGAAGTAAAGATAGACGGGCATGGGTATGGACAGCACCAGATAAGATCCTAGGAAATTGGGATTCCCCATGGTGGCGAAGGCGATTCCCACCCATTCCAGAGCATAGAGCTCCTTCGGCACAGGATCCATCTGGTAGAACTGGAGAATGGCGTAGATCGCTATCACTACCGATGTGGCGGAGATGATTCTGAAAAAGTGCTTTTCAATATCCTTTGCATTTCTGGCGATGAGATAGGCAAAGCAGTAGGCTATGAATGCCAGAAACCCGTCATGACGATATTTCGATCCTACTATGGAAATCTGTGGATTCAGCGAGAAGAAAAGGGAGAGGGACACCAGGATGAAATAGCCTGCCAGAAAACGGTTCTCCAGGGTATTTTCCATGAAAGTGATCTGGTCTCGTCTTCTTATGGACAGAAACAGAAAGATCGCAGAAATACATAGAAGACTAGCGAGCTTCGTCCAGGCGGTCTGAAAGGTCCCATTGATGGGTACCATAACCAGCGGTACCAGACCTATGGTGAGATACAGCAGAATATTATTCACTTTGATTGCGTCCGCACTTCTCATGATGTTTCCTCCAGTATGTTTAAGTGGTTATATCTACTAGTATTATACTGTATGGAAGACACAGAGCGATGATTCTCTCCTATAATTAGGATAATTTTCA
>RZYZ01000404.1 GCA_009930125.1 Clostridia bacterium
TTGTCGCCATGTGTATATCCGATGAAGATTTTTCTCCATGTGAATACTTTCTTCTCCGTGAACCTTAAATCGAACGGAATATCAGGAAACAGTGCTTCCAAATATTTGCAGAAATACCAAGACGGCGTTTCGTCATGATTTCCCTTGATATACAGCACTTCAACGTTATTACTGTGCTTTATGGCAAGTCGTATCAGGGACACGTAAAACAGCGCTGCCCCATTGAAGGCTTTCTCCATATCCACCTTCTCTATCTGAGTACCCTTGGCCGTCCTACCACGATGATCGTTGTTATGAAATAAATCGGAACCGATGGCGAACACCACAGTGTCATGGCCCCTAACAATATGTTTCGCAACCTCGGAATGTGTCTTGGCATAATGCTCAAAGCTCGCTATGCCAAAGTGCATATCAAAAAGCGGAACCTCTAACAGCGTATTCTTATCCAGTCTTTGCTCTGGATTGAACTCCACTTCCACAGGCTTCGCATTACTAATGGCTTCCAGTAGTTCGCTGTGCCAGTCTCTCTCTTCTTTAGCACCACGTATCCAACTGGTTTCTATTCCACCCTCGTTATCAAACTTGAACGTTCCCCACTTCGGCACAAAGCCACCAGGAAGAATCTCACCCTCTCTTGAAGGGAATATCTCTCTGTGCCGCCTGATGTAGTTACGAACCATGTCGAAACTGAAGTCGGAATCAAATTCCTCTGACATGGATTCTGCAAGTTTTCTGTACGGATAGCCCGTTTCTCGCCATAATGTCTGTAATCGCTCTACGGCAGCTTTGTTCCACGTCATTCGCCATCTCCCTTGAAATATTCTTCCAATGTGATTCCGCCAGGTTCATCTTCTTCCGTCATCACAATAACGTCCAGTTCACTGTCAACGTCAAATTCCAAATCTCCGCCGTATTCTTCTACGAGTTCTCGCAGCTCTAATACGAAATTTACAGCGTTTTCCTGACCCATTATGTAGATGTTCGGCAGGATCATGTAATCTTCCATTTCCAGCCCCCCTCGTTACTTGATATTAGAACCCAATACTCCACGCTCAAATCGCTCCTCAGATCTCTTGTTCAGCCATAATAGGGCTTCTTCTATGTGGGTGAGAGCGATTGCGTTTTCCCTTGTTGCAAATTCCCCTTTCTGAAAACATGACAGTTGGTTTCTGCAAATCTCAAGAAGGTCTGACGTTGAAACGCCCTCTTGGGATTCTTCCTCGAATCTAGGCCCGTGTTGGAATCTGATTTCTTCAACAACACCATAATCGTTGCTTCCGTCCATCCATCTTGTTACACCTGGCTTGCATATGATATATCTGTGATGTGCTCCACCTGCACCCTTCCCATCAACGGCATAAATTTCATTCAGGTTGTTGTTTTTCTGGATAGTATTTAGTTTTTCCATAATAAATCTCCTTTACTTCCTTTCGTGTGTTCTTGATGGAATGCTCGCTCCACCTGACTTCTTGTCTTTAGGTTCCCATGTCTGGCCGTAGTCCTTATCTGTCTGCTTTGCCATG
>RZYZ01000405.1 GCA_009930125.1 Clostridia bacterium
GAACAAGGGGTATGTCCTGGAGGTGGGCAGCGACCATCTTTCGGAAAGCGAAATCCGGCTGTATCTGGGCGCAAACGCTTCCTCCTACCACATGCTCATTCTGGATGAGATTCCTTCCACCAACACCTATGTCAAGGAGCACAAGGATCTCCCCGATCACACCGTGGTTCTTGCAAAGACCCAGACCAGCGGGCGCGGGAGAATGGGAAAGACCTTCCATTCCAAAGACCAGGGAGGGCTCTATCTTTCTCTGCTTCTGACGAAGAATCTGACAAGATACAACACGAACCTTGCCACCCTTGCCGCCGCTCTGGCTGCAGCAGAGACACTGGATACAAAGTGCGGCGTGCATACCCGCATCAAATGGGTCAATGATCTGTATCTGAGTGATCGGAAAGTCTGTGGCATCCTCACGGAAGGAAGCCTGGAATTCGAATCCGGAACTTTAAACAGCCTCATCATCGGTGTCGGCATCAATGTGAACACGGAAAGCTTTCCGGAAGAACTGAAGGACATCGCCACCTCCCTCTACGAGGAAACGGGAAAGAAATTCCTGCGTAGCGCACTCATCGCGGATCTTCTCATAAACCTGGAGAAGCATCTCCTCATGACTCGGGAGAATCCGGAGGAGCTGCTGCGAAGATATAAGGAGAAGATGCTTTATCTGGGCGAAGACATCACCATCCATCGAGGAAATGAAATCACCAGCGGAAAGCTTCTGGACCTCAGCCCCCAGGGACATCTGATCGTGGAGGCCCAGGGAAAGACCCTGACCTTGAATTCAGGAGAAATCAGCATACGAAAGAGAGTGTATAAAAAATGAGCGAAACAGCTAAGCGAAAAATCAGCACCAAAGACCTGGCCATTTTGCCGGTCTTTTCCGTCCTCACCGCCGTGGGGGCATTCATCAGAATCCCCATAGGCGTCGTACCCGTATCCCTTCAGACCTTATTTGTGGTGATCTCCGCACTGCTTCTGGGAAAAAAGGCATTCTACGCCCAGCTCATCTACGTTCTTCTGGGACTTCTGGGCTTACCTGTGTTCACCGGAGGGGGCGGCATCGGATATGTCTTCACCCCCACCTTCGGCTATCTCCTCGGATTCATGGCGGCAGCATACCTCATGGGTGCCCTTCGGGAAAAACTCGTGACCATCTCCTTTCTCAGACTGGCACTGATTGCTCTTCTTGGACTTCTGGTGATCTACGGACTGGGTGTTTCCTATCTGTATCTTCTGAAGAACATGATTCTTCCCGGAACACCCATGGGACTCTATGACGCCATCCGCTACGGAGCCCTTCTCTTCCTGCCCATGGATACCCTCTGGTGTCTCTTTGGCGCACTGCTGTCAGAGAGGCTGCTGAAACATCCCTCTTTCCATGTACGCTGATTCTTTTGACTCAATAATAATCGTATTTATTGAAAAACCGCAAGGCTCCCACTGCAGAAGGAGTCTTGCGGTTTTCAGCATACTGCTTAAAGAGGAGGATTTTCTCCTGCCTCATTCTGCCATGAAGCGACCA
>RZYZ01000406.1 GCA_009930125.1 Clostridia bacterium
GCTTCTGGATGATGCCAACACGTCCAAATTCGGCAATCCTGAAATGACAGAAGTCAACATCGGTGTAAGAAACAAGCCTGCGATTCTGATCTCAGGACACGATCTTACGGATCTTCTGCAGCTTCTGGAACAGACAAAGGGAACTGGTGTGGATGTCTATACACACAGTGAAATGCTTCCAGCCCATTACTACCCAGAATTCAAGAAGTACGACAACTTCGTCGGTAACTATGGAAACGCATGGTGGAAGCAGGTGGAGGAATTCGAGTCCTTCAACGGACCTGTACTTTTCACCACAAACTGCATTGTTCCGCCAAGAAATGAATCCCTGAAAAACAGAATATTCACCACTGGAGCATCAGGCTATCCCGGATGTACCCATATTGAAGCAGATGAGCATGGTGTGAAGGACTTCTCAGCCATCATTGAAATGGCCAAGACACTGGATGCACCAACAGAAATTGAAACCGGTAAGATCGTCGGGGGATTCGCTCATGCACAGGTCACAGCGCTGGCTGACAAGGTTGTAGATGCGGTGAAGAGCGGAGCCATCAGAAAGTTTGTGGTTATGGCAGGCTGTGATGGTAGAATGAACAGCAGAAACTACTATACAGAGTTTGCTGAAAAGCTACCACAGGATTCCGTGATTCTGACAGCAGGTTGTGCAAAATACAGATACAACAAGCTTCCACTTGGAGACATCGGTGGTATTCCAAGAGTGCTGGATGCAGGGCAGTGTAACGATTCCTACTCCCTGGTGGTCATCGCCCTGAAACTGAAGGAAATCTTCGGTCTGGATGACCTGAATGATCTGCCAATCGCCTACAACATCGCATGGTATGAGCAGAAAGCCGTCATCGTGCTGCTTGCCCTTCTGTATCTGGGTGTGAAGAACATCCATCTCGGACCAACACTGCCAGCATTCCTGTCCCCGAATGTGGCAAACGTCCTCGTGGAGAAGTTCGGCATCAGCCCCATCGGAGAAGTGGATGAGGACATCGAGCTCTTCATGGCTCAGTAAGCATATAATATGATAAAGGTTCCTTTGAGAGCGGACGCCATCCGCTTCTCAAGGGGGCCTTTTTACTGCCTCTCATTGCGTGCATCAGGTTCTACCAAAGGACTTCAATTTAATGTATGATTAGGGGTAGAGTAACCATGAAGGAGAAATCAGCGTGAACATCATAACAGTTGAAAATATATCAAAGAATTTTGGAGAGAAGAAGCTTTTTGAAGAAGTGACTCTAACTCTTGGCGATACAGATAAAATCGGCATCATCGGCATCAACGGAACAGGGAAATCCACCCTACTGAAAGTCATTGCAGGCGTGATTCCGCCGGATACGGGCTTCGTGCAGAGGGTTGGAAAGGCCAGGATCATGTACCTGTCTCAGGAACCGGATTTCAATGAAGAATTTACAGTTCTGGATCAGGTCTTCAGCGGGGACATCGAGGAGCTCAGAACCATCAGAGCCTATGAAGAGGCCCTGCAGAAGACCGTTCTGGATCCGCAGGACAAAG
>RZYZ01000101.1 GCA_009930125.1 Clostridia bacterium
CACTACTATTTTTGCGCAAAAAAATAAGCCTCTGTCAAAACAAGAGGCCTTAGTATAAAATTAAGTCAAAGAACTATCGCGAAGCGATTTTGTTCAATAATAAAAAATGATAAGAAAGGAGTAAACATATGAAATGGGAGATGAAGGGTTATGCAGTAGTTGAAAAGAGTCCAGCTATGAATTACTTTTATTACGAAATAATCATTGATGGGAAAGAGGTCAAAAGATTTTATCCATATAAGGGCCTTAGCAAAAGTGATTTCAGAGAATATCTGGATGAATGTCAAGATTTAGTAGGTACAATTGATGAGGATGAAGTATGTTTCTGGCTTCCATTATATATTGTGTACAAATGCGATATTACGGGTGATTGGGATGCAGATGAAGATATTTTTTCATCATATTCTTTGAAAGATACTGAGATGAAATATAATGATATTGAGCCATCAGCGGAATATAAAATAATGCTACTAGAATTAAATGAACCTAGTAATTTTGCTTCGACCGGGGAAATAGCTCGAGATGATTATGAAGTAATAAAAGAAAAGAGCCTGAAAGCTCAAAATAATTAATGCCCGTGGGAAATATTAAGTTGGTTTTGACGTCTATGTTGATGTCTATTGACGTCTATTCTGACGTCTACACGGTTTTAACAAGAAATAACGATATTCAATAGGATTGTGTTATATCAATGCTTAGAGAGTTATTCTTTATTGTGATGAAAATGCTGAAAATCATTCCCATCGTCTCCACCATACGATTTAGGTAATCCGGAACCATGCATATGGTATCCGGGTTTCTTTTCGAGAAAATATTTTCATATTTCTTCATGCTCAATCACTTCACAGCATGGTCCTTCACTGATGAAAAAGAACAGTGTGAAGCACTCATGATTTTTAAATATTTTTTGAAAGAAGTAGTTGAAAAATCTCTTATAAAGTTGTATTATGTAATAGTTGACTTATGCAGATATGGCGGAATTGGCAGACGCGCTAGCTTCAGGTGCTAGTGGGGGCAACCTCGTGCAGGTTCAACTCCTGTTATCTGCACCAGCAGAGAAAGACTTCATTTTTAAATGAAGTCTTTTTTCATGCCTTCTATTCGACAGACAGCCTCAATAAAAAAGCAGCAGAGATCTCCCCTGCATCAGCATGGGCAATCTCTGCTGTTTCATTTTCTTCATAAACTAGGCTCTGGAGGCCAGGAACTTCTCCACTTCATCCGGTGTGATAATAATGTCCTTGGACAGATTCTCGCAACCGTCCTTGGTGATGAGAATATCATTCTCCAGTCTGATTCCGATGCTTTCTTCCTCTATGTAGAGTCCAGGTTCCACCGTGATGACCATACCTTCTTCCAGTATCACATCACGCTTGCCCACATCATGGGTGTCCAGTCCCAGGTAATGGGAAGTGTTATGGTAGTAGTACTTTCTGACTTCCTCATCCTTCTCGATGAGTCCCAGCGCTTTCAGCTCCCTGGCATAGATCTCATGGACCAGTTCGTTGATTTTGCTGTAGGGAACCCCAGGTCTTAGCATCTTCAGCACTTCATCATGAGCCTTCAGAACAAGCTCATAGAAGGTTCTCTGCCTTTCGGTGAACTTCCCGCTCACAGGGAAGGTTCTTGAAATATCTCCATGGTAATATTCATACTGCGCACCCAGGTCCAGAAGCACCATTTCATTTTCCTTCACTTCCTGGTTGTTGGCCACATAGTGCAGCACCGTGGCGTTATGCCCACCGGCACAGATGGTGGTGAAGGCGAAATCCTTCCCTCCACGGGACTTCAAAGTGAAATCGAAGTAGGCTTCCATCTCGTTTTCCTTCATGCCGGCCTTCGCATGCCTCATGAGATTCAGGATGCCTTCCCCGGTGATTTCGATGGCCTTTCTGATCTTGTCCACTTCTTCCTTGGATTTGATCACACGCAGGCTGCAGATCTCATTATAGATGTTCTTCACCTTCGCCTGGGGATATCTTGCCTTAATCTCCTTGGCGAAAGCCACACCTCTTGTATCAAGGGAATCATAGCTGTCCTTCTCCAGATCCAGATAGATTCTGTAGAGATCTTCCTTGGCGATGGCCAGGTTCAGGAATCCTTCGAAGGTGTCTAAGAACCTGATATCCTCTACACCGGATACTTCCTTGGCTTTCTCTTCGGAAATGGTTTCTCCTACCCATTTCACCATCACCGGATCTCTTCTCTTGATGAAAAGGCTCTCTGTGACCTTTCCTTCCTGCTTCTTCACAGCAAGAATCACATGTTCTTCATCAATTCCGGTCATATAGTAGAAATTCCGGTTCGGTGTGAACTTATAGGCTTCATCTGCCGTCTTCTTCGGTGCCTGTCCGGCAAAAAGAAGAAGCATGGAATTGTCTTTCATCATTTCACCGATTCTGTTTCTTCTGCTTACATGAAAATCTTTCATTCTATTCCTCCTTAGGGATATTTTCAGTCTCTTTCTTGATTGTAACATACTATAGGAGAAGTCTTAACAGGCAAGCCGATATTTTCTGCACTTCATGAAAAGGTTCTGTAATCCTGCCTTTCATGATGAAATGGAAGAATATACCCCTTCTCAGAAACAGATTGCTTTCAGAGCATGAAATCTATCTCAGAATCCGTATATTTTCTGCCCCCGTTGAAAAGTTCCTTTCCATTGTTTACAATAGAACTAGGCAAAGTAGGAATAACCGCGTGAAGTGCCAGTAGGACGGGAAGTTGCCGCTGGACGAAAAACCCATGGAGGTTTACGGTGTTTATTCCGCATTCCGTTGCCACAGAAGAGTCTTCTCTTTGTGTGGTTCATTCACCAATAAGGGAGGTCATTTTTTTATGGAAAAAATGATAAGTTTATTCAAGTTGTCCGCACAGGAGATGAAAAAAACCAGAGTCATCGCTCTGGGCGGTATGTTCATCGCCATCAGCGTTGTACTGTCTCTGTTCAAGGTTCCACTGGGACCAACCCTTCAGATCAGCTTCGCATCCCTGCCCATCGCTGCAGGCGGCATGCTGTTCGGCCCCTTCGTAGGAGCCATCATCGGATTCATCAGTGATATTCTGGGCTACATCGTCCGTCCCCACGGATTCTTTTTCCCAGGCTTCACATTGAACGCCATCCTCATCGGCATGTTCTTCGGTTTCTTCTTCTACAGAAAGAAACTCACCTTCATGAGGGTCATTGTAAGCGCCCTCCTGATCACGGTGGTGATCAATCTGGGACTGACCACCCTCTGGCTGAGCATGATGTATGGTGATGCCTTCATTGCGCTTCTTGGTGCAAGAGTGGTCAAGAACCTCATCGAGTTTCCCGTCTACACTTCCCTTCTTTTCATGGTCCTGAAGCTGGTGGAAAGGCTCCGGGAGAGAATGAAGACGCTGGGTTAGACAAACCTGTGCAGGAAAATGCCAGAGCATATACAGTAAAGAATCATAATAGAAGATACCGGATTTCATCAGATGAAATCCGGTATCTTTATTAAGCTCTATTTCTTATACTTTCACTACTCCATTTCCAGGAGCATTTTTCTATCTATTCCACAGCCACCAGCTGAACATTGATGATGTATTCCTCCTGGTCGAAACTGTCCAGAAGCTCCTTCACACTCATGCTCATATCCGAGGTGTCGATGGTGAGATTCACACTTGCCGCATTGTTGATCGGAATATCCTGGTTGATGGTTATGATATTGGCTTTGGATTCTCTCAGCTTGTCAAGAATTCTCGAAAGCACCCCTGCCTCATGACTGATGAGGAAGGAAAAGGTCGCTTTTCTCCCCTTGCTTCCTTCAGAAAGCAGAAATACATGATCCTTGTACTTATAATAAGCACTTCTGGAGATGCCCACCGCTTTTACCCCTTCACTGATATCCTTGACCTTTCCCGTATGGATCAATGTTTTGACCTCCAGCACCTTGGAAAAAATCTCAGGGAGGATTCTGCTGTTTACAATATACAGTTCATCGTCCATTAAATCACCTTCTTCTTCACATTTTTCATTATCTGTCAGTGATGCCGAGCTTCACGCTCAGCTTCTCCAGCATGTCGATGGTCATGGTTTCCAGATTGTATCTGGTCTTGAATCCCCACTCCTCGATGGCAGCCGAATAGTCGATGCTGTCAGGCCAGTTGTCCGCAATACCCTGTCTTACAGGATCCACCTTGTAGGTCATCTTGAAGTCCTTGATGTGCTTACCGATTTCCCCTGCGATCATCTCAGGATCGAAGGACATGGCGGAAATATTGAATGCGTTTCTGTGAATCAGTTTCGATGGATCCGCTTCCATCAGCTGGATGATGGCATCCAGCGCATCAGGCATGTACATCATATCCATGAAGGTTCCTTTATCGATGTAGGATTCATAGGATCCCTTCTTCAGGGCATCATAGTAGATGTCCACTGCATAGTCTGTGGTTCCTCCACCAGGAGGCGTCACATATCCGATGAGGCCAGGGAATCTGACGCCTCTGGTATCCAGACCGAATTTCTGGAAGTAGTAGTCACAAAGAAGCTCACCAGATACTTTGGTCACACCATAGATGGTGGTCGGTCTCTGAATGGTATCCTGAGGCGTTGCAACCTTTGGTGTACTGGGTCCGAAGGCGCCGATGCTGCTTGGCGTGAAGAACTGTGTGTTGTTTTCACGAGCCACTTCCAGTGCGTTGACAAGCCCGCCCATATTGATGTTCCAGGCAAGCTGTGGGTTGGCTTCAGCGGTGGCTGACAAGAGTGCTGCCAGATGAATGACAGTATCCACCTTTTCCTTCTTGACGATGTCCGCCATATTCTGGGCGTCCAGCACATTCAGTATTTCAAATGGCCCTGCCAGAAGCGGTGAATCTTCATCCGGTCTTCTGATGTCTGTTCCGATGACATTATCCACGCCATAGTGCTCTCTTAATATGGTGGTCAGCTCTGATCCAAGCTGTCCCATGGCTCCTGTGATGAGTATTTTCTTCATGCTCTGTCTCCCTTAAATTACACCTAATTCTTTTCCGACTTTTTCATAGATTCTTACCGCTTCCATGAGCATCTCTCTTGTATGCTCAGCAGTAGGCATGTTTCTCACTCTGCCTGTGCCAAGAGGAACAGTGGGGAATACGATGGATTTCGCATAGACACCCTCTTCGTTCAGCCTCTTGGAGAACTTCTGCGTGAGATTTTCATCCCCGATGATTACTGGCGTGATCGGTGTTTCTGAATGTCCGATGTCAAATCCCAGATTCTTCAGCTCTTCCTTCAGAAGCTTTCCGTTTTCCCAGAGCTTTTCATGAAGAGATGGATCTTCTTCCATGATGGTGATGGCTTCAATGCAGGCAGCCGCATTGGCTGGGGTCAGTGATGTGGAGAAAAGGAAAGGTCTGGCTCTTACTTTCAGCCAATCAATGAGATCCTTCGTTCCTGCCACATATCCACCTACAACACCAATGGCCTTTGACAGGGTGCCCATCTGGAAATCGATGTCCTTGGCATGACCGAAATGCTTCACGGTTCCTGCCCCTTTGCCCATGACACCTGAACCATGCGCATCGTCGATATAGGAAATGAGATCCAGTTCCTTGCAGACTTCCACGATTCCGTCGATGTTCGCCACATCTCCGTCCATGGAAAAGACACCGTCACTGATGTACATGATCTTTTCATACAGACCGGATTCTATGGCCTCTTTTGCCTTTGCTCTTAAGTCATCCATATCCTGATGCTTCACACGGATGATCTTCGCACCGGATAATCTGCATCCGTCAATGATGGAAGCATGGTTCAGTTCATCAGAAAGAATCGCATCCTTCTTGGTCATGACGGCGGAGATGGCCCCCATGTTGCAGTTGAATCCGGACTGGAATGCGATGGCCGCTTCAGTTCCCTTGAACTTTGCGATCTTCTCCTCCAGCTCCACATGGATGTCCATGGTTCCGTTGATGGTTCGAACGGCACCTGCACCCACTCCATATTTATCTGTGGCTTCCTTGGCGGCTTTCTTCAGTCTTTCATTGCCTGCAAGGCCCAGATAGTTGTTGGAAGAAAGATTGATCAGCTCTCTTCCATTGATCTTGATCTTTGGTCCGTTGCTTCCTTCTAATACGTCAATTTCATTATAGAGACCCTTTTTCTTCAGGTCATCCAGATTTTCTGTCAGGAATCTTTCCAGTAGTTTACTCATTTCATAACCTCCTGTGTTCTTCGTGTATTTACAAATAGTTCTATTTGTCCATATGTTTCATTATAGCAGACAGGGAAAAGTTATAAAACCTCTCCCGAAGAATTTGACTGTTTATTAAGAAATCCTTTACACAAAAGGGCAGAATAACAAAAAGAGCAAGGTCCTATCATAAAAACTGATATCCCTTACTCTTTCTCTGTTTTTCTCAGTTCGTGTCTGAGCTTGATGATCTGCTTCAGCTCGGGCACAGAGAGATTATTCTCCTTGTTTCGGTGGAGGATCCCATGACAGTTCTCGCAGATGGGTATGAAGTCCTTCTCGATGTCATACTCCTCCATATGGTTTTCATCCCGTATGATGTGATGAATCTGGATATATCCTCTGGCCACATCTCCATAGTAATTCTCATAATTGAATCCGCAGATGGCGCAGCTCATGCCTTTTAACTTCAGCACCTTCATTCTGATGTCCGGATCGTTCTCGAATCTCGCTTTCACGCCATAGATGAACTTATCCGCATGGAGCATATACTCCCTGGCATCTCTTTCCACATCTTCCGGAAAGATGATGTCCGCATTGAAGGTTTTCCGGTCGATTTTTTCAAGTCTTAGAAGCGGTGTGCTTTCTTCTCTGATTTCATAGCCATAGCTTTCAAATACATACTTGGCTGTAACGTTACTCAGTTCTCTTGTGAGATCTTTTCCCCACCTGAGCTTTCCCCTTAGCCTCTTGTAATCATCCAGATACAGCACCCCGTAGAACTCCGTCTTGTTGTAATGGATGGTGATGTCCCACCGGTCATGCTTCTCCATCTCATGGAAATGGAAGAAGTCTCTCAGGTAGTTGGGAATCCTGATTTCTCCATAGGTCAGAAGCGATTTGTCTATTCTTTTGATGATGATCTGCTCATCAACGACTTCGAAGGAATTGAACGACTTCTGCATGGGAATCCCACCACCTTTCCTATTTATTTAGACCAGAGTTTCAGACTCCTTCTTTGGTCCTGAAATCAGCGCACATTTTCTCATGAACCTATCACCTGTCCGATCCTCTGTTTTTTCAAGGGGTTCCGGTGATATATCCACATCATTCTCTCCAGAAAGGAGAAAAATCGATATAAAATTCTGTCTATTTTCTATTATAAATTATAACAATGCTTTTCTCCACCAATATAATTAATTAGGAAAGAATGATAATCGTGGGCAAAACAACAGCCATCCTGAACCTGACGGTACGGATGGCCCGATTATGATTTTTCCCATTGAACGA
>RZYZ01000407.1 GCA_009930125.1 Clostridia bacterium
ATGAGGCCCTGATTGAAATCCCCCACCTGCTCCTCCGGAAGCAGCGCGCTCACCGTTTCCTTCAGCAGCTGCTGGGTCTTCCTCTCCTTGATGTCCTCCGTGACGCCTAGAAGCCTCGCCATGACGCGATAGACGTTCCCGTCCACTGCAGGTACCTTCTGCCCGAAGGCTTCAGAGGCGATGGCTCCTGCGGTGTATTCACCGATACCTTTCAGCTTCAGAAGCTCCTCATAGGTTTCAGGAAGTCTGCCTTCATGGTTTTCCACAAGATGCATGGCTGTGGCTCTGAGGTTTCTCACCCGGTTATAGTAGCCCAGACCTTCCCAGTATTTCATGAGCTCTTCCTCATCGGACTGCGCCAGGGCGCTGATGTCCGGGTATTTACCGATGAACCGGTGAAAATAGGGAATCACTGTGTCTACTCTCGTCTGCTGAAGCATGATCTCCGACAGCCAGATGTAGTAAGGAAGCGGCTCTTCTCTCCACGGCATGGTTCTTCTTTCCCACTGATACCAGGAAAGAATCCTTTCACTGAAGTCTTCCTTATGCTCCAGTATATTTATTTTTCTGCTGGTGTTTTCTATGGTCATGTCTCCTCCTGGCAGCATCTCTATTCCTGCTGCCTTCTTTCCTCTTCTGATTTCATTCTGCTTGTGCTTTATTCTGTGTGTCTTTCCCTGTTTTCAAACCCCAGGGTGTCCTTCACGCTGCAGTACTTGTCTGCCAGAAGGACCACGTAGCTTTCTCTGTATCGTGGAAGCATGGGTGTCAGTGGCCACATATGCTTCAGAATAATGTCCTCTTCGATTTTGTTTACGGAAAAATGTGCTCTGGCATTTCTAAGCGCTGTTTTTGGATGATAAAAGCCATGAAATCTCTTTCTGCTTTCATCTGGCACATGCCAGTCGTAAAGATAGAAATCATGAAGAAGTGCGCCCCGAAGAAGACTTCTTTCATCCACCTTCAGTCCTAGTCTTCTTGAGAATCTGAAACTTGTCCAAGCCACGTTCACCGCATGGTCATAGGTGGACAGGTCACCATGCTGGATGTACTCTTTCATCTTCAGCACTTCTTCATGCCTCAGAAGATCCTTCAGCAAGTAGTGAAATATTTCCCGTTCCTTCACTAATCTCTTCATAACGACTTCTCCTCATCTTCTTAAATTTATCATACAACATCAGGATGGAATAGCAAAAGCACTTTCCGCTGTGATAAGATGAATCTATGAGAAACAGATCAATCTTAAAGTGAAGGAGATGTCTCTATGAGAATATATAAACTACAGAGTCTCCACTGCAGAGACTGCGGCGTGAGACTGGAACAGAAGCTGAGAAAGCTCCCCCATGGGGAAGAAGTCAAAGTAGATTATGAAAAAAAGGAAATCACGGTTCCTGATGATATGAAGGACGATGACGTCAGGTTGATTTTCGCCCAGGAGAAAGTCATCGCCTATCCGAAAGATAAAGATAACCAAGAAACTCCAGAAGAGCACGACCATAGGAAGGGGCAAGGT
>RZYZ01000408.1 GCA_009930125.1 Clostridia bacterium
GAATCTCCACTTTCTTCGTGAATTCTTCTTCCTCAAAGCCGAGGCCTCTCAGCACCTTATGGACTTCACCGCGATAGGTATGTCCTCCATGAAGGTCATACTTCTCCTGGAGTCTCACGTAGTCTGTGATGGCGGCTTCATGCTCTGCATGATGGTTTTCATCATAAGGCTTCTTCATTTCTTCTTCCAGAAGCAGCATCTTCTCTTCCATATCCATGAGCGGAGAGAAAACGGAAAGGGCTTCTTCGTGGATGGTCTTGTCTAATTCCAGATTGATGTTCTGAGAAAGATAGCCCAAGGTCTTGGATTTGTCGATGAAGACTTCTCCTTCATATTCCCGGATCTCTTTTGTGAGGATCTTGAACAGGCTGGACTTGCCGGCTCCGTTGGCGCCGATGAGTGCCACCTTGTCTCCCTCGTTTATACTCAGACTGATGGATTTCAGAATCACATCAATGCCATAGCTTAATTTCACGTTGTTGGTTGATAATACAATCATTCTTCATTCACCTCTTGTCAACAATCCTATTATACGGGATAGGAAGAATTGATGTAAAGGAATGTTTGAAGGTGTTCTGGGGGTGCTTCATCAAGGGGGGAATAAAAGGAAGAAAAAGCGGATCATGAATGTTCATAAAATAATTAGATGGTTATCTAATTATTTTATTGACTTCAAGGAGTTAGAAGATTATAATGAAATCAATAAAATGGGAAAGGAAGAAAACATCATGAAACTTGGACTTCTCAAAAACAGAAATTTTGCACTGCTCATGGCTGGAAAAGCCGTATCTCTGCTTGGAAGCGATATGCAGCAGTTTGCGCTGTCTCTATATGTTCTGTCTGTGACCGGTTCCGCCACCATCTTCGGTTCCATGCTGGCCATCTCCATTCTGCCCAGGCTCATCCTGTCTCCCATCGCAGGGGTCTTCGGAGACTGGTTCGACAGAAAGAGAAGCATCGTCACCATGGACCTTGTCAATGGTCTGCTCATCGGTTCCTATGCAGTGTATTACTCCATAAATGGAAATCTCAGCATCGGAAGCATCTATCTTCTTGTGATTCTCCTGGAAATGACGGAAATCTTCTTCGGAGCCGCCATGGCAGCGGTGGTGCCAAGCATCGTGGAGAAAGAAGATCTTTTTGATGCAAACAGTCTCAAGTCCATGATCACCAGTCTCTTCACCATGATCGCTCCGCTTCTGGCAGCGGGTCTCTATGGACTTTTCGGGATCTTCGGTATTCTTGTGATCAACTCCGTGAGCTTTGTTTTATCCTCCGTCAGTGAAATGTTCATCGACATTCCGAAGTTCCACAAGAAGCCGGAGAAGATCAGCCTTGCACAGTTCAGGACGGATTTTCTGGAAGGCATTCGTCTTATCCGAGACTCAAGAATCATCAAGAACATCATCGGTCTTGGCATGGTGCTGAATTTCTGCCTGGCCTCGCTGTTCAGTGTGGGACTCATGTTCATCATCAAGGAGACTTTGGGAGGCAGCGATCTCATGGTGGG
>RZYZ01000409.1 GCA_009930125.1 Clostridia bacterium
CCGAGCATGAGGAGACAAAAAGACATATCGAGAAAGTCATGGCTCCGCACCGGGCGTATCTGGATGAAGAAGTAGGCAAGACCCGCGTGGTTCTGCACAGAGGAACAAGCCTGGAGTGCTCCATGGACAATCTGCTTCTGTCCTCTCTTCTGAAAGAGAGCGGCGCTCTCATGGCCTTCTCCAACGGCTGGCGCTATGGTGCTCCGGTGGATGTAGGCCCTGTGACAAGAAGAGATCTCCATCAGATCATCCCGGTGAATCCACCGGTATCCATCTGCGAGCTCACCGGAAAAGAGCTTCAGGAAATGATCGAGGAAAACCTGGAAAAGACCTATTCCCGATCTCCACTGGATCAGATGGGCGGCTATGTCAAAAGAGCGCTGGGTATAAAGGTCTATTTCAAAGTGGAGAATCCCTATGGTCAGAGAGTCCAGGAAATCCATGTAGGGGAGGAGAAGCTCGTGCCGGAGAAGGTATATAAGGCATGCTATGTTACCAATCAGGGCGTGCCGGAGAAATACGGAAGAAATCATGAGAAGCTTCCCGTGAAAGCCATTGACGCACTGGAGCATTTCCTGAAGGAGGAGACCTTCGATCTTTATGAAGCAGGCACCTACATACTGATTTAGCTGAACAGCTTCTGTGGTTCAAGTGAAAGACGTCGCTATACAGGAACTCCCCTCTTTTTTCTGTATCAGATTGCACCTGAATAATATCAAATGAAGTGATTCTTTCAGATAAATTCTGTATAATAATGGATATAAGAAGTTAAACGAAAAATCTGCACGGGCCTTCATTGAAGCTTAACCGGATTATCCCGATTTGCCCTTGAACCTGCAGAATCAATAAGATGTGGATTGAACACGATAGGTTACACGAGGAGTGTATTCATGAGCAGCTGGAAAAATGAGCAAAGCACAAAACTGCAGAGACTTAAGATTTCAGATCTTCTGAAGCAATATGGAAGCTATAAGCTGAACCGGCCCCTTGAAAACCTTACAAAAGAGCAGGCGCATTATCTCATTGACGCTCTTCTGACCGGAAATCTGGACAAACTCTTGGAGAAAAAAGTGCTCCTTTCGGCAACGAACAGCACTTCCTTGCAAAGAAGAATTTCAACTGAAGCTCAGAGTCTGAAATACAGAGTCTCCGGTGGCGGACATTTCTATACCTACACGAACTTCAGAACATCTGTAGGCGGAAAGCTACTTGAATACAAAATGGAAGGCTCTGAAATCCTCTATCAGATCATCGAGGTGGACAAGGAGATCAGCCCTGAGGTCCTGAAGAAGTACAGTCTCACCATCCAGAAAATCGAGGAGTGACACTTGACTAATCCGTCATATAACAATCAGACACCAGATAATCAAATATATTATACGAGGAGTTCCAACATGAATGAGCATATTGAAAAGGTAGCTTTCCCCGATTCCTGCTATAAACCCATCATCGATTTCGAATCCTGGAGAGTCGCTGTACTGAGATTCTGCGATGATCTCATC
>RZYZ01000410.1 GCA_009930125.1 Clostridia bacterium
TTCATCATCGGCATCTTCGTCACACTGGCGAACATCTCTCTGGGTACACTGTTTGATACGCTGGTTCCCAAGGAGATCATGGGCAGAACCTCATCAGTCATGGGACTGGCCATGACCATCGCTTCCCCGGTGGGCCAGGTGGCGCTGGGTGCAGGCATCGATGCCATGGATCCCATGATACCGCTTCTGATTCTTGGTGCGGTCATGCTGGTGGCAGTGGTATACTATAGGAAAGCCTTCATCGGGAAAGTCGCAAAGAGTGATGAAGCAGCATAAAAGAGGAGGAACATGGTTTTGAACTACATTTTTCATGAGAAGGAAAGTTATATATTTGATGCACTTTTGTTTCCAGGCATGCTCTACTATAAGGAAAAGGATATTCTGGAGGCGGATGACAATTTCATCGAATTCATGCCTGAATCCAGTCAGCTTGTCATGAAAGAGATGTATGATCTGATTCTCCCCTATGAGGATCGGGTGAAGACCTTCTATTTTGAAGGCATGGAGGACCATGATTTCATTGAGCTTCTCATGGTGAGAAGTCCCTTCATGGGCAAGGAAAGTCCCATGGAATATCTAAGAAGCCTCCTTGATAAGAGCGAAAAAGAGCTTCTGACGGATGCGCTCTATGCCCTGGACTATTTCGACCAGGACTCCAGTCTGCAGGACCGGGAAGCTTCCATGGAAAAAGCCCATGAGCTGGCAGAAGACCAGGAAGGGATCATGCCCTGGCTGAGCGGGCTTTCCATCGGAAGTGATGCCAAGTGGCAGCTCTATTCCTTCACGCAGAATCCAGGTAAAACCCTTTCATCCTATGTATCCCTCATGGAAGAGATTCTGCCATTATTCGAGGAGTTCTATGGGAAGTACGAGGCAGAAATCACAGCCTATGGCCGAGATTTTGTGGACCGTCTGATGAAACCGGAAGGGGATAAACTTAGTGAGATCAGTAACGGCATCATCACGGAGAAGGTGCTCACATGTGACCCCATGGATGTGCTCATCACCATGGTGAATTCCTTCAGCATCATGCTGAATACGGCCAGCAGGAATCCCTTCCTCGCATGGGGAAGAGACATCGAAAAGATCTTCATGGCCATCCGGGAAAAGGAAGCGAATCAGGTTCAGGAAAGGGTGACCCTTTTCAAGAATCTCGGGGACAGAACAAGGTATGATGTGCTCATGAACATTGCCAGAGGCATCACCTCCACCAAAATCATCGCGAAGAATCTGAACGTTTCCTCTGCCACCATTTCCTATCATCTGAACAACCTGGTTACTGCGAAGCTGATCTATCTGTCGCAGCAGGAAGGAAAGTACACCTATAAGGTGAACCATGCGTTCATCGAAAAGTGCATCGGCGATCTGACAGAGGACCTGGGCAGAGAATAGGCCCATTGACTGCAGAGGTCATGAATGAACCGCTACGGCATCCTGATGAGGATTCTTTCATCAGGGTGCTTTCTGTTTCAAAGAACTTCCAGCGGGAAGTGTGATGAGC
>RZYZ01000411.1 GCA_009930125.1 Clostridia bacterium
TTCAGATTCGAACTTTCGGATAAGATCATTAAAAGTGTGTCTTTCGATGTGACGATAAGAAACAAGAAGATGCCTCTGGCAAGCAATCGTGAAGAGATGATTCTGACCTATTATGCTCTGGCAGGAGCTCAGAAGGAGACGACAGTCTTCTCGCAGCCTATCCATGAATTCAGCCTGCAAAACCTTGAGAATGGATTCACAGGATTTAGTGAGACCCATCGAGGTGTGGATCTGG
Source organism: Clostridia bacterium (assembly GCA_009930125.1). Classification (GTDB taxonomy): domain Bacteria; phylum Bacillota; class Clostridia; order Clostridiales; family Clostridiaceae; genus Proteiniclasticum. The sequence goes on from RZYZ01000411.1 coordinate 236, forward strand.
ACGTTGAGGTTTCCTATGAGGGATATGAGGAAATGGCTGGTGTGCTTTTTCCGGTGGATGAGGAGACGCTGCAGAATTATAGCCTCGCCTTCTCTGCAGCTGTACACTAAAAGGATAAGACAGCATAATCAAAGGCGTAGAATAAAGTTATGGAGGTAGCTACTATGTTTGAGGAAAGAAATAAGAGAATATGGGAGAAAGTCAGACCCAAAGGAATGAAATCCTATCTGATTCAAAACGGATTACTGACGCAAGGTCTGATTTTCTTCATCGCATTGGGCTTCATTTCACCGCTTGTTGACCATGGGTTTTCAGCGTATTATTTCCAGTCTGAAGCGTTTCGAAACAGACTGATTTTCATCGGAATCGTGGCTCCAGTGTATGGTGTGTTCATAGCGTATTCTTCATGGAAATCCCTTGAAAAGAAATACAGATAGATCCAACAAATATTACAATAAAAAGAGCTTCAGAAGAGATTTTCAGATCTCTACTGAAGCTTTCTGATTTCAGTTTATGGCCAGTGCCACAGATTGAATGTGCTCAATATGGAAAGCGCCCCATTCACGGGAATCAGAGCTGTCCAGTCTGTTGTCGCCCATGAGAAAGTATTCCTCTTCGCCCAGAGTCATGAGAAGAGCGTCTTCCCCGGGTCCGCTGTAATAGGCATAGGGTTCACTGAGAAGTTCATGGTTGATGTATACCTGATCTCCATCTATGCGGATGGTCTCTCCAGGGAGTCCGATGATCCGCTTCACGATGATGAGCGGTCCCTCGGAATCTTCCACAGGGATTCCCTGGTAGGTCACCTCAGCGCTGACAATGTCTCCACGCCTGATTTCCCTGAACCCCGGGTCGATGTAGAGAATCCTTGAGTCCTCAGTGACGGCTTTATGCATGGATTCTCCGACGATATTCGTGTTCACATAAAGGCCTAGATGCATGAGGATGCTTAAGGTGGTGATGAAGCCCAGAAGCAGGGCTAGAATCGTCAGAGAGGAAAGAAGAAAGACCAGATTCCCTTTTGACAGTTTTCTGTTCATCCATTTCGCACTCATAAATAGAACCCTCTCAGAAGGAAGAGCAGCGTAGCCAGAATCCCAAAGAGATAAGCAGCTGGCAGAAGTCTAACCGCATATCTCAGAAAATCTTTATTCGTGTATACTCCTTTTGATGAAGTATCAGATGTGCGTTCTCCAGCTGTTTTTTCTCTGTCCATAAAACTCTTCTCCTTATGTAGTATCTCCATTATTTAATATAGTATCATTA
>RZYZ01000102.1 GCA_009930125.1 Clostridia bacterium
TGCTTGGAGCGTTCAAGAAGCCTGGAGTGGATATAGAAGATGTCTCCAGGATAGGCTTCACGACCGGAAGGTCTCTCCAGAAGAATAGAGAGTTCCCTGTAGGCTCTTGCATGCTTTGTCAGGTCGTCATAGACAATAAGCACATCCTCCCCTTCTTCCATGAAGAATTCCGCCAGGGATGTGGCGGCATAGGGCGCGATATAGGAAACCCCTGGTGGACTGTCTGAGGAAGCCACGAGAAAAACCGTATGGTCCAGCGCACCACTTTTCTTCAGCACTTCCAGATTCTTTGTGACCGATGAAATCTGCTGCCCGATGGAGCAGTAGATACAGATCACCCCTTTCCCTTTCTGGTTGATGATGGTATCCAGGGCAATGGAAGTTTTTCCACTCTTGCGGTCACCCAGAATCAGTTCTCTCTGTCCCCTTCCGATGGGGACAATGGCATCAATGACCTTGATGCCCGTCTGCAGAGGCTCCGTCACCGGTGCACGATGCATAATGGGAGGCGACTCCCGTTCTATGGGCAGAACTCTGCTGGCCTCCACAGGCTTCTTTCCGTCCAGAACCCTCCCCAGCGGATCGATGACTCTGCCGAGATATTTTCTGCTTACGGGAATGGAGGCCACCTTGAAGGTACGCCTCACAGGGTCTCCTGCCCGAATGCCAGAGTAGTCTCCTAAAAGAATGATCCCGAGCTCCTGAGGGTCCAGATTATACGCCAGACCTGAAACGCCATCCTGAAACTGCACAAGCTCCTGATTTTTCACATTCCGAAGACCTTTCACCACCGCGATCCCTCTGTCGATGGAAGCAACCGTTCCGCTCTCTTCCACCTGAGCGACCTGAAGCGGTGTCTCTTTCAGCTGATCCAGACTGTCCTTAAGATAAGCTAATTCCTTTCTAAGTGTCATGACCCTCACCTCTTTCTCTCACCAGCTGCTCCAGAAAGTGACCAAGCTGTTCTTCTTTCCGGTCCACAAAGTGACTGATGCTGGAATAGATGGTGTAGTCAGGCATCTTCAGCATGTAGCCCGCCACAAGAGACGGGTCTTCTCTCAGCTCAAGGGAAGTGGTCTCCAATCGGTTTTCCTGCAGCACATACTCCAGCTGCTCTTTCTTTCTTTCATCCACCTCACCCGCACTGATCAGGATGAAGGCTCCACCTTCTCTCCTAGCCCCTTCCGAATTCTCTTCCGAAAAGGTTCTGATCCTTTCCAGCAGCGCTTCGAAAAGATAGTTTTCCAGGTCCTCCCTCTTGAAACTATCCACAAGGTTTCTTGCGATATCAACAGTTCCCTTCACCATGAAGGTTCTGATTTCCGCGTGAATGGCTTCCCGGTCTTCGCGCACATCCTCCATAAAAGCCGATTTCTTCACTTCCGCTTCCTTTTCATACTTCTCCACAAGGCCCATTTTGTAGTCCTTTGCTTCTTTCACCGTCTCATTCATGATCTCCATTTTCTCTTTTTCGATTTCACTCATTTTCTGCTCATAGGTTCTGATGAGCTCCTGCGCTTCTTTATTCTTTCTTTCCGCATTACTGATGCTGTCCTCGATCTTCTGCTGCCTTTCCTCCATGATCTTCATGACGGGTCTGTAGAACATTTTCTGCAGCAGAAAGAGGAGAACAAAGAAGTTGATGATGAGTGCTATGATCTCAAATAAACTGATCTGCATGACATCAACCCGCAACCAGGTTCCAGAAAGGATTTGCGAAAAGCAGAATCATGGTCACCACAAAGCAGTAGATGGCAGTGGACTCAATCATGGCAAGGCCTACGAAAAGGGTCCTTGAGATGGTGTTTGATTCATCCGGCTGCTGCGCCATGGATGCCAGTGCCTGAGAAACCGCTTTGCCTTCCCCCAGCGCCGGTGCGATGGAGCCGATGGATATGGTGAATCCTGCTACGATGATGGATGTCATTCCGATGATGGTCATTGAATCCATAATTTTTTCCTCCTTCTGTTAGTCCGATTCCGATGTGCTTCTTTCCTTGTTTCTGATGGCTGCCGATATGTAGACCACTGCCAGCACCGTAAAAATGTATGCCTGTATGACGCCAGTGAGCAGGCCAAGAAGCTGCAGCGCTACAGGAAACAAAAGCGGCACGATGGTGACAAGGATCCCCACAATGATGGATGAGCTCATGACATTTCCATAAAGACGGATGGCCATGGATACAGCTCTTGAGATCTCACTGATGATGTTGAAGGGCAGCATGACCCAGGTGGGTTTGAGGTAATCCTTGAGATACCCCTTTAATCCCTGACTGGAAATGCCATAAAAGGGCACCGCGAAGAATACGCAGAGCGCCAGAGCGATGGTGGTGTTCAGCGATCCCGACGGTGACATGAACCCCGGAATCAGTGACAGCAGAACAGATGCGAGAATGAAGAGAAAAAGCGTTCCTGCAAAAGGAAGAATCTTGTCAGAACTGCCCTGACTGATTTCACTGATCTGTCCATGGATCATGGTGAAAAGGGCCTCCACCGCATTCTGCTTTCTGCTGATTTTCGCGTCACTACTGAGATTTCTCGTGAGAAAGAATGCACCAATGACAAGCACTGCTGTAGTGATCCAGGCGAAAACCAGAGTGGCTGTGATTCTCACAAATCCCCACTCGAAATAGACAATTTCACTGGGATCGATATTCATAACCTCACACTCCTTCCTTGCTTTCAGCGGGAACGGATTTTCCCAGTTTCTGGATCATCACAAATCTCACCAGGAGCACGCCCGCCATGGCTGAAAGCAGATTCCTTATTTCTCCATCCATGATGAGATAGATTCCTCCTGCAAGAACCACCAGTCTTACAAGGAGACTAAGCATCATGAAAAGCGCCGGATATTTCATGGAACTGAGCTTTCTCACTGTCAGGTACAGTCCGCCAAAGAACACTGCGCCCAGAAGAGACCCTACTATAAACGAAAGTATCATCCTTTCACCTCCATCATTTCTACTTCTTCCCTTCACTGCTTTCCTTCACCCATCTCCATGCATTGATGCAGCCTATGACCAGTCCCAGAAAAAGAAAAGTCATGGTGAAGGATATGCTGGACTCTGTTTTTCCATCTAGATAGGAACCCAGAAGGATGCCTAAAAGGGTGGGAATGGCTATGGAGAAGCCAACGATACCAAAAATTCCCAGACCGAACATGATCTCCTTTCCCTTCTTTCTTGCATCGATCTTTTTTTCCGCATCAGAGGAGATCTTATCCATGAGTTTTTCTTCCGGTGTACTGCTCTTCTTCTTCACTTGTCCCTCCTATTCCAGCTCTGCCAGTCTGATCAGCGTATCCGCTTCCAGTTTGCTGAGAATTCTACTTAGTTTCCTCTCCTTCTCATCCAGGTTTCTGAAGTTCTTCTCCACCGTTTCCTTCAGCTCTTCCAGGGAAGTGCTTTCCATCACCTGGTAGGATGAAATCTGAACCAGTGCCTTCTCCTTCACCAGCACACCCTGATGGATGGCGAAAAACCTTTCTTCTCCTTCCGCAGTAAGAATAAGAATGCCCGCCTGAAGGGTCCATACCGCATCCATGTGCCTGGGCAGAATCTGAAAAGATCCTTCCGCGCCTGGTGCAGTGATCTTCTCCACTTCCTGATCCAGAAGCAGCTTTCCCGGGACTACGATTCTAACTCTCATCACTGGTTTCCTTCTTTCTTACCGCTTCATCGATGCTGCCGATCATGTAGAGTTCCTCTTCGCTGTACTCCGAAAACTCATCCTTTAGGATGCGCTCACATCCGCTAAGAGCATCCTCCAGTTTCACGAATGTACCTTTCATTCCCGTGAACTGCTCTGTGGTGAAGAAAGGCTGCGTGAGAAACCGCTCCAGTCTTCTGGCTCTGTAGACGATATTCCTGTCTTTGCTGGAAAGCTCACTGATGCCCAGCATGGCGATGACATCCTTGAGATCCTCATATGCTGATAGGGTCATCTTGATTTCACGGGCAATGTCATAGTGCCTCTGACCCACAATCTCAGGATTCAGCATTCTGGAGGTGGAGTTTAAGGGGTCCATGGCCGGATAGAGTCCTTCACTGGCTCTTTTTCTTGAGAGCACAACAGATGCGGACAGATGGGGGAAGGTGTGGGTTGCCGATGGATCCGTGAAATCATCCGCAGGCACGTAGACTGCCTGAATGGAGGTGATGGAGCCGCTTCTGGTATTACAGATCCTTTCCTCCAGCTCAGAAAGCTCTGTGGCCAGTGTAGGCTGATACCCCACTCTGGAGGGCATCTTTCCTGTGAGTCCGGACACTTCAGAGCCTGCCTGGATGAAGCGGAAGATATTATCAACGAGAAGCAGCACATCCTTCCTCTCCACATCGCGGAAATACTCCGCCATGGTCAAGGCTCCATGTCCTACTCTGAACCTTGCTCCGGGAGGTTCGTTCATCTGGGCAAATACCAGTACAGTATGGTCCAGCACGCCAGCTTCTCTGATTTCACGATAGAGCTCCTCCGCCTCTCTGGATCTTTCCCCGATGCCGCAGAAAATGCTGTAGCCTTCCATGGAGGAAGCTGTATTATTGATGAGCTCTGTGATCAGCACAGATTTCCCTACTCCGGCACCGCCGAAAAGCCCCGCTTTTTCTCCCTTGGCCAGAGGCGTCAGCACATCGATGGCCTTGATTCCGGTGACGAATATCTCATCGCTGGTGCTGCGCCTGGAAAAGGGCACCGGTTTCTGATGAATGGATCGCAGAGGCACCTCTCCAGACATCGTGTCATCATCCAGCTGGTTGCCCAGCACATCAAATATCTTTCCCAGGGTGCGGTTTCCCACAGGCACCATGATGGGTTTTCCCGTATCCAGTATGGAAGCACCCCTGGATAGACCTGATGTGGAAGTCAGCGCAATGGCCAGGACGCTTTTATCACTGATCTGGGAATGCACTTCAAGGACCACCTTATGATCTTCTCCCGTAGTCAGTTTATTGTTGATAAGCGGCAGGCGATCGGGAAAATAAGCCTCGATGATGCTTCCTCTGATTCTCGTGATCTGCCCCCAGTTCTGATTTTCCATTCCTTCACCCCCCGTACTTCTGATTCTATAACCGATGATTCAGCTGATGAGACAACCTGAGCTTGTCGAAAGTCTGTCCTTCTGTTTACCGCCCATCATTAGCCGAATATTCTGTTTGTTTAAAGTATACTGTAAGAAACATGGATTGTCTAATGAGCCTGAACTGTGTAAAACAACGTGGTAGTATGCGTTTCTTCTCTCTGAACCATGGAAAAAGACGGTATCCTCATGACACCGTCCTCCTCTTCCTGATTGATTCTCTTGGAAGGATGATACTATACTCTGTTTCTCAGTAGACCTCCAGCTGTCCCATCATACCCGCTTCTTCATGTTCCAGGATATGACAGTGATACATGAAAACCCCTTTGAATCGGAACCTGACAATGATCCGGACGGTTTCTCCCGAGTTCACAAAAATGGTATCCTTCCATCCTTTCTCATTGAGATACGGTTCCTCCCCATCCCGACTAAGAACCTGAAACTGTGTTCCATGGATATGGAAGGGATGCCCGGGACTGCCCATCATCATGGATCTGTTTGTTCTGATTTCCCAGATTTCAAGCTCTCCCTCTGCCACGTCATCATCAATCCGATCCATATCAAACTGACGGCCATTCAGGGTGACCATATGGCCCATACCATCCAGTTCGATGCTTTTGAAACCTGTAACCAGATCCGGATCCATCCTTTCGATTTCCGCCAGCTTTTCAGGAATTTCTGTGGAATCTTCCGCCTCGTCTTCCACTCTGAACGACATGACCCGTTCTCCATCACTCATCAGTTCTAGCACATCTCCGTTTTTATACTTTGAGAAATCCACGATGATTTCCGCTCTTTCTCCTGGTGTGATGAACAGCGCATCCCTTTCCAAAGGACTTTCCAGAAGCCCTCCATCTGATGCAATCTGCAGGAATGCACTCCGGTCACTGAGTCTTAAATCAAAGTTTCTGGCGTTGGCCCCGTTCACGATTCTGAATCTCATCTTCACCTGGTCCACATCCAGATAGGGGGTAATGGCACCATTGACCATGATATGGTCTCCGTAGGCGCCATCCATCATGTTGTCGTAATATAGAAACGAACCATCCTCAGTGAAGCTTCTGTCCTGAATGATCAGTGGAATATCATTGACGCCATATTCATCCGGAAGATTCAGTGACTTTGTATTTTCATCCTCCACGATCAGCAGTCCTGCCAATCCATAGTAGACCTGTATAGCCGTAGTTCCGATGACATGGGGATGAAACCATAGGGTGGCTGCAGGCTGGTCTATGGAAAACACCGGTTCCCAGGTTCCATTTTCTGGAATCACCTGGTGGGGTCCTCCATCTGCTGTGCCTTCCACTTCCAATCCATGCCAGTGCACGGAGGTTTCATCAGAAAGCTCATTTCGTACATGCATCCGCACCTCATCTCCTCGCGAGACCCTGATTACAGGTCCAAGATAACTTCCGTTATAACCGAGAGTTGGTGTAGTCTGTCCAGGGATAAACTCCGTTTCTCCTTCCTGCACACTGATCTCAAATTCGGAAATACCCTCATTCGGGTTCTGATCTTCCAGGAGAGCAGGGACAGGAAGTTTTCTCTCTGCATCAGTATCCACGGCATCTTCATTTCCGTTGTCTACGTTCACCGGAAATTCACCTGATCTCATGAAGAGCCCTATGCTACCAATTATGATAAGCAGTGCACCCAGGAAGATGACTGCAGTCCATTTGTTTTTCAATTTCCAACCCTCCTATTCCAGAAAAGCCTTAACAGTTTCATTGGATAATCAGTCAATTTTCAGAAACCTTGCGTTGATCGCTACAATCACTGTACTGAGTGACATGAGCACTGCGCCCAGCGCCGGACTGATGACAATGCCCTGATTGATGAGCACACCTGCAGCAAGAGGCAGTGCAATGAGGTTGTACCCCGTTGCCCAGATGAGGTTCTGGATCATCTTTCGGTATGTCGCCTTGGAAAGCCGGATGATGTTCACCACATCCAGCGGATTGTTCTTCACCAGAATGATATCCGCCGTTTCTATGGCCACATCCGTCCCTGCACCCACTGCAATGCCCAGGTCCGCCTTCGCCAGGGCAGGTGCGTCGTTGACTCCGTCTCCGGTCATGGCGACCTTTTTCCCCTGCCTGATGAGCGCATCAATCTTGTCCGCCTTCTCACTGGGCAGAACTTCTGAAATGATTTCATCGATGCCCAGCTCCTTCCCTACAAAGGAAGCCACCTTTCGGTTGTCTCCTGTGAGCATGATGGATTCGATATTCATGGATTTAAGGACACGCAC
>RZYZ01000412.1 GCA_009930125.1 Clostridia bacterium
TGAAAGAGGATTTAGTCGAAAAGAGAACCACCCTTCCTGAAGTGAAGGAAAAGCTGAGACAGGAATTGGGTATTCCAGTTCTGACAACAGCAGAGTTTGACGAAGTGACGAAGTTCATGGAGGAAATCGAGAAGTTAGACCCTGAAAGCGAAACATACGAGAAAGACAAGGAAAAGATTCTTGATAAGGCAAGGCAGATTGTAAGACAGAAGAAGATAACGATATGGGATAAGGTTTCATCTATTCAGACTATGGCGATGCTGATGAACGCAAAGACCACTATGAGAAATGAAATCGGTAACTTCCTAGGATACGGAACGGGGCAACTTGATGATGTATTCAGCTATTTCTTTGACACCACCTTGTCGAAAGCAACTGGCAAGCGAGGAACCGTGAACCCAGCACTCGACCCAAGGAAGTACCACTATGTGGATGGAGTAAGGCAGAGCATGGCACAGTACAGCGACAACCTCATGAAAGACACAGATATGAAATACTCCAAGAGAAAGGTATTCACACCTGGTTCCAAACTAGGAAAACTTGAAGGAGTTATGACCGTAATGCTATCTGACAAAAGGCATAAGGAACCTAGAATACAGATGTTACTTGAACAGATAGATAATACAAAAGCATGGTCTGAAGCTAGAGGAATCGAATATGATGCGGAATCAGCAAAGGCAGACGTGAATTTCATTGCAGATTACTACACCTTCAACTTTGACAGTAACCTTGCAACATGGCTAGACGGACTGGTGAAGTCAACTAACAAGAAGTTCTTATTCAAGGACGAAGCGTTCGGTTTAGGCACAATCCTTGCCAAGTTTGCGAAAACCCCTATGAATATCGCACAGTTCCAGTTGGATCACTTAGGTGCCGATATACTAAGGGAAGGAATCAAGACATCAAAAATGGCAAGAAAGATAGGTATTCAGAATGCCATCAAAGAGAATCAAGGCAGAATATCGAGAGCGTTCGGAAAGACCGCAACAGGAGCTACATACATAGCGTTAGGAGCCCTTCTAAGCAACTTAGGTGCTTTCAATGATGAAGAAGAAGATAAAGATGTAAAAGCTTTACTCGAAGCCAATGGAGTGAAAGGAAGCTACTTCAATTTCTCAGCGTTAAGGAGAGCGTTATCCGGTGAAAAGTCAGGATATCAGGAAGGCGACACAACAGTCGATATCAGGTGGATGCTTCCAGTTGCACCATTCCTTATTTTAGGTTCAAGATTGGCTAAGGCGAAGGACGAAGAAGAACAGAACACGATACTGGATAATTTTCAGACAGCGGTTGAAACAATGGGCTCCAGCATGACGGACTTTGCCGGACTTCCTTTCAACAGGACACTAGGCATACTGACAAGCCCATACTACTCAGGCATGGATAAGTTTAATCAGATACTTGCCGGAACAGTGACAGGTTTTGTGCCTTCACCAGTGAAGCAGTTAGCACAGGGGCTTGACCCAACAAGCAAGGCTTATTCAAAGAAT
>RZYZ01000413.1 GCA_009930125.1 Clostridia bacterium
GAAGGCAGCAAGGTGAATCATGTGGGCATCTACATCGGTGAAATAGGGGGCGAAAAAGCCTTTATTCATGCAGGCGGGGTGCAGTACAAAGCAGAAGGACTGGAAGAAGGCAGAGTGGTGATTTCTCTCAACAATACCTTGAAGAGGAACAATGAGGATATGCATGGCAATAAATTTTCTCCCTCAGCACCATCGACCCAGTTTGTCTATTACAGAAGACCCAATATTGAATTCGTGAAGTAGAAGGAAGGTGTTTATTATGTACAAGAAGCGTGATATGATCACTAAAATCGTAGCCATCGTTATTTTACTAGGTCTGGTAGGATCCGTCTTTGCAGCGGCACTGATCTAGAGAAGAGAAGCCAATGGAAGAGGCAGGAAAAGAGCATGAATGGGCTCTTTTCCTGCCTCTTTTGCGTTTCTTATTTTCTGTAGGGCTCATCACTGGGAAAGGAGAGGCCGACCTGCCTTCTGGCTTCATCCATGATTTTGTGGACGGACTGGGCCAGATGTCTGTGATTGATGAGAGAAAAGGACCGTTTCTCCCTTATGGTCTTTGCAAACTCTTGTGCCTCATAGACCATATCCTCTTTGTCAGTGTCCGGGGTCAGCACTTCTTTGGTGCCGTCTCTCAGAATCAGGGTGATTTCTCGCGGGCTTCCGATTCTGTCAATGAGAATGCTGCCCTTCTCTCCCTGGATTTCCGAGGGAAGATGGGAATCACTGATCTTCGAGTAAAGAAGAGCTGCTTCCATGCCGCTATACTGAAGGAGCATGGAGCCTGATCCATCCACACCGCCATCTTCCAGAATCGTTGCCTGGGCCTGGATCTTCTCGGGTTCCCCGAAGAGATCCACCAGTGGATAGAGGCAGTAGATGCCGATGTCCATGAGCGCTCCGTTGGAGAACTTCCTCTGGAAGGTGTTCACCGGTTCTCCGGATTTGTGTCTGTCGTACCTTGAGGAATACTGACAGTAGATGCCGACGTATTTTCTGATTCTGCCAATTCTTTCGAGATTTTCCTTCAGCACCAGATAGGCCGGCATGGTGAGGGATTTCATGGCTTCCATGAACACGAGCCCCTTTTCTTCCGCCAGGTTCAGGACTTCCGTGAGTTCCATGGCATTGGATGCCGCAGCCTTTTCCACCAGCACATGCTTACCGTGCTGAAGAAAGAGCTTCGCCTGTGGAGCATGCATGGAGTTGGGGCTGGCGATATAGACTGCATCGATGAGGGGGGATGTTGCCATTTCCTGAAGATCTGTGAAAATGAGGACATCCTCACCATGCTGCCTGGCAAGATCTCTGCCTTTCTCCTCCGTTCTTGAATATACTGCAGCGAGCTTCATCTCACCGCTTCTTGCGGCTCCCTTGATGAAAGAGTCTGTGATGAATCCGGTGCCTATGGTTGCGTATCTGATCATTCGGGTATTCCTCCTTGACGTTTGTCATGCAGGAACCATGTCCTGCTTTTTCTTTCATTATACATG
>RZYZ01000414.1 GCA_009930125.1 Clostridia bacterium
CACGGGACAGGATACATCGGATCTTTTTCTATCTCTGTCTTTCCCTTAGCACATGGTCTCTGACCTCCTCCCTGCTAGGGCATGTGGTGACCAGGGAGATGGCTTTCGGGGCGCTTCTTTTCAGTGTATGGGGATGGGGCTTCACATACAGCTTTCTGCTGCATCTGACGCTACTGCTTACCAAGGGGAACCGGAGGATCAGACTGTGGCAGTGGGTGGCCATCTATGCACCAGTGCCTGTGAATATGATTGTCTTCTATGGGAACCTTTTCTACAGCAATGTGTCAGGTAGTATGCTCCTGAGCCAATTTGGCTGGTTCTATGCACGAACAGAGCTTCTGGCCTTTCTGTGGATCAGGGTGTTCTACCTTTTCATAGCAGCTGTGATTATTGTTCTCCTGTTCAGAAGATCCACGGAAGAAAGGGCACTGCTTCGTACCGGTGAGTGGAATCTCATCAGGGGCATGATGCTGCTTAGTGTGCTTCTAGGCCTGCCGAAAATATTCGGACTCTATGAGGCCTTGGGCTGGAATCTTCTGGGACTGGGGCCGATGCATCTTCTTCCGGTTTGTGTAACCATCTTCGTCGTCATGAAGGTGAAGAACATGAAACGTCAGGATGGGATAATGGTTCTGCCGAAAAGAGGAGAGCTCATGAGCATCAGAACCCATGAAAGAATCTTCTTCTATGTCTCTCAGGGCTATATTTTCGGGGCCTTCACCGCCTTCGGCATCGAAGTGCTGCTGAAAGGAGAGAATCTTGTAAGGGCAGGCATTCTTTCTTTGACACTTTTCATGACCGGAATCGCGATTTTTCTGATTCTGAAAAGCAGGATGAGTACCACAAAAAGAGATAACATTCTGTTTCTCATCATCGCCACGACCATTCCCTACATCACCTTCTACCAGATCGAAAAATCTGAAGCCTTTGCCTGGAAGGTGCCGGTGATCTTCATCCTCATCGCGGTGATCTTCAACAACACAAGACTTCTTGTCTATACCAGTTTCATGACTCTCCTCACTTCAAAAGTTCTGTGGGTCGTGAGACCGGAATCGGAGATCGCTTTTACACCAGCGGATCATCTGGGCAGAATGATTGTCTTTGCCATCATCATAACCATCGCCTTTCTTATCAACCGGGTGTACAAGACCCGGCAGTATCAGTTTGAAAAGCAGATCGATCACGAACGGTTCGTTTCAGAAACCGCAAGGCTTCTATCCTCCGCGCGGAACCGGAACCTAAAGAGCAATCTGGATGTTTTCCTGGAACGTAGTCTGCTCTATATGGAGGCGGATTACGGTTCTGTTCATATTTTTCCGGACGAAAAGAAGAGAATGCGAAAAGCGGAATATTACGGACCCCATGACCTGCTCAATTCAGGGTTCAACCGAAAGTTCAGTGAGAAATTCGATGAGATGGTGGAAGGACTGCTGAAAGAAAAAAGCCTGTACACGGAGAAGTTCTTCACCACGCTGAAAAGGT
>RZYZ01000415.1 GCA_009930125.1 Clostridia bacterium
CTTCATCATAAGGGCTTTCAAAGACCGTGACTTCTCCGCCATAAAGCTTCACGAAATCGATGAACCCGTGCCCGAAGATCCCGTTATCGATGCAGAGCACCTGGTCTCCAGGTTCAATGAGCGAGGCGCACACAGCTTCCATAGCCAGGATTCCCTCTCCGTTCAAGATCAGCACTTCTTCTTCCGTTTTATAGATTTTCTGAAGAAGCATCTGGGTGCTCCTGTATTTTTCAAAGAACGCGTCTTCCATATCCGGATTCAGAATGGGCATGGCCATGGCTTTTCTTACCTTTTCCGTAACATAGGTAGGTCCTGGGGTCATTCTCAGTATTTCACTCATTTTCATTCATCCTCTCTATTGTTCTCAGTTTTTCAACATACACTTTCCTATATAGTATACCTATGAACAGGTTCTATCAACTTGCCGGTATGTTTTCCAAGTACATGTTCGATTCTTCTTCTCCAAGGCACTTTGTTAAATTTTGATTATCAAAGCTTTTTCTGCTATAATGCAGTCACAAATAAAGATTGGAGGTCAACAGCATGCAGAAAATCGTACCCCATTTCTGGTTCGACAAAGAAGCTCTGGAAGCAGCACAGCTTTATATATCCCTGTTCGAGAATTCCAAGCTGAATGGTACACAGATCCTCCCGGATACCCCCTCCGGCGATGCCATGATCGTGGATTTCGATCTGGCCGGCATGAACTTCAACGCCCTCAGCGGAGGTCCCTTTTTCAGACTGAATCCTTCCATATCCCTCATGGTTGCCTGCAGAGACAAAGAAGAAGTAAACAGACTCCATCAGGCGCTCCGTGAAGGCGGACAGGATCTTATGCCTCTGGATGTCTATCCTTTCAGTCCCTGGTACGCGTGGATTGAAGACCGCTATGGCCTTTCCTGGCAGCTGATGCTTACAGAAGACTATGACTCTGTGCCTAGAATCAGGCCCGTACTTCTGTTTGCCGGAGATGCAGTAGGGCATGCCGAAGACTTCATCGATCACATGCTTTCACTATTTCCCCAATCAGGAAAAGGAGAAGTGGCTTATTATACGCCTGAACAGCCCCATCATGAAAAGGCCAGAATCAGTTATGGCGAAATCACCCTGGAAGGCTTACCTCTTGTGGTCATGGATCACGGAGAAGGAGGAGATTTCACCTTCAATGAGGCTTTCTCCCTGATCGTGAACTGCAAAGATCAGGAAGAGATCGACTACTACTGGAACAGCCTCTCTTATGTTCCTGAATCAGAGCAGTGCGGATGGCTCAAAGACCAGCAGGGCATCAGCTGGCAGATCGTTCCGGAGGATATGAACAGAATTCTATTTGAAGGCACGGAGGAGCAGATCAGAAGAATCACGGAGGCGTTTCTCACGATGAAAAAACTGGACCTGATCGAACTGGACCTGGCAAGAATCGGTGAAGAATCGGTAAAGAAGCACTGAGATGAACCCGGTCTGGCATGGAAACAGGAACACGAA
>RZYZ01000103.1 GCA_009930125.1 Clostridia bacterium
GATTATGGGTTATGAGGGTAGTGCAGCGAGAACATACTTTGCAGGATTAGGAAACCTGGTACCGAAGGAATTCAGGTTTTCCGGACGAACAAGAAGACCACCGAAGGATCCCTTTAACTCGCTGTTGAGTTTAGGATACACTTTACTGATGTACGAGATATATGGTGATATCACTAGTCGAGGGTTAAATCCTTATGGAGGTTTTCTGCATAAGGATAAAAGATCACACCCTACTTTAGCAAGTGATCTTATGGAAGAGTGGAGACCAGTTATAGTGGATTCACTTGTAATGAGCCTTATGACAAGGAGAGAAATGAACCAGGAGCATTTTAATCAAGATGATGAAAATGGTGCGGTTTACATTTCAAATTCGGGAATGAGAATCTTTCTTTCAAAATTCGAGAAGAAGCTACGGACCGATATCAAGTATAGAGAAGATAAAAGCTCCATGAGCTTCCGTAAAGCAATTTGGAGTCAGACAGGAGACCTGTTAAAGGTATTCCAGCACAAAGATGCTGATTATTACCAAGGATTGAGAATCAGATAGGTGATAAAATGGATACATTACTTTATAAAGATAATTATGATGATGAAACAAAAGATCATGACAAACTGCTTATACTGATTATTTATGATATGCCTGATAACAAAAGAAGAACGAGATTTTTCAAGTTTCTGCAGAGATACGGATTCAGTGTTCAGAAATCAGCTTTTGAAGCAAGACTGACCAAAAAGAAATACCAGCGGCTTCTTGAAGAAATACCCAAAAGGATTTCATCCGATGATAATGTCAGAGTATATAAGCTGAAAGGATATGGTGAGGTCACTACTTTTGGAAAAGGCACACAGGTAAATGAAGAAATTATTATTATTTAGGAGAAATAAAGCATGAAGAAAATACTGTTTTCACCCATTGGAGGAACAGATCCCGTAACAAATTTCAGAGACGGAGCGATGCTCCATATACTACGGGTTTATAAACCGGATCTCGTAGTTCTGTATCTCTCAAAAGAGATGGTAAGATTTCATGAGAAGGACAACCGATACCTCTATACCATCAAGAAACTGGAAGAAAAACTGAATCACAGCTTTGAAGTGTGTCTCATTCTGAAAGAAGAACTCACGGAAGTACAGAAGTTTGATTATTTTTACCTTGAATTCAGAACACTTCTTGAAGAGCTGAAAAATGAGAAAGACGCTGAAATTCTTCTGAACATATCATCAGGAACGCCAGCCATGAAAGGTGCACTGAGTACGCTCTCGGTGCTGTCAGAGTTCAATGAAAAAGCAATCCAGGTTACGACACCTGAAAAAAAGCTCAATATTATTCATGAAGACCGTGAAGATTATGATGTGGAGTTTCTTTGGGAAAGCAATGAAGATAATCAGGATAACTTCGAGAATAGGTGTTCAGAAGAAAGAGGGATTTATCTTCTGACTGAACTCAGAAAAGGAATCATCAGAAAACATATCACTGCTTTTGACTATCATGCTGCAATGCTGATCCTGAAAGAAATTCCGGCAGAGCAGATTTCTGAGAGAGCTTCGATGATGATTCATGCGGCATATTTCAGAACGAACCTCGACATGAGAGAATTCGATAAGTTGAGTGGCTTATTTCAGGATGACGTTGTTCCGATAAAGGAAGGAAACAAAAGACCGCTGTTCGAATTTGTGGCGGTATTAAGGTTGAAACTGCTTACAGGAGAATATGCCGATTTTGTAAGAGCAATTTCTCCTGCCATAAGTGAACTTATATTTATGAGCATCAAGAATCATGCGAAACTGGATTTGAAGGATTATGTGACAAAAGCCCAAGGAGGGTATTACTGGAAAAGTTCTGAACTGAATAAAAACAAAGAACTTCTTCAGTTGCTTGAAGAGATATCAGGAGATAAAATAAAAAAAATCGTGACGACTCATCAGCTGATAAAACTCCTGGAGTCTTATTGTAAGAACGAGGTGGTAATGAAACTCGCAAAAGACATACGAGACATTGAAATTAATGTTCGGAATATAGCAGCACATACCATAGTTTCCATTGATGAACAGTTCATAGAACAGCGAACCGGAACTTCTCCGGAAAAGATTATGAAGCTTATTCTCAGCCTTATGCAGGCGAACCAGGTTGATGTAAGTGATGGACGGATAGAGATTTATGAAAAGATGAATCAAGATATCGCAAAAGAACTATAGAGGCATTGTGCATTATATAAATAAACTGAGCTCAAAATGGAAACAGCACGTAAACAGTTGAAAGGAGAGGGATATGAGCGGATGTCTGACTGTTCTGTTGTGGATTGTATTTTTACCCATCACGGTCATTTATGATCTGATCAGGAGGCAGAAATGACGCAGTGAAACTCCTGATCACCAAATCTGTAAATTAAATGAAGAGTAGTGGTGTCGGAAAAACCAGGCATTCAGATTCAACAAAAATGAATCTGAATGCCTGGTTTTATGTGTTTTTCCTATTCTCCCTTCAAAAATAGGCTGTTTTGCAATATGAGTATCGCAGTAGTTGATATAATCAACCAAAATATCCTCAGAATCCATTGTAAGCTTAATCTTGATGGACCATAATAAAACCATAGAAAAGATCGAAGAAATGATGTGAGTTTTAGAGGGAGGATAGAGAAATGAAAGAAATCAATATTGCCAAAGTGATCACTCAGAAGAGAAAGGAAAAGGGGATTACCCAGGATGCACTGGCAGAGTATATCGGCGTGACCAAAGCTTCTGTTTCAAAATGGGAGACGGGACAGAGTTATCCGGATATTACACTTCTGCCAAGGCTTGCCACCTTCTTCAACATTTCCATAGACCATCTCATCGGATATCTTCCTCAGATGGAGAAGGAGGAGATCCGAAGAACTTACAGAAGCTTTGCGGAAGACTTCGGAAAGAAATCTTTCTCCGAAGTCTATGAAGAAGTGGGAGGTGTCATTGACAAGTACTATGCCTGTTTCCCGCTGCTTCTCCAGATGTCCATTCTTCTTCTCAATCACCACATGCTCGCAGAGACAGAGGAACTGAAAGGCGAAGTTCTTGAAAAGATCATTGACCTTTGCAGAAGAGTGAAGGAAGAGAGCGAGGATGTATGGCTCTCCAAACAGGCCAATTCCATAGAAGCC
Organism: Clostridia bacterium; assembly: GCA_009930125.1. Lineage (GTDB taxonomy): Bacteria > Bacillota > Clostridia > Clostridiales > Clostridiaceae > Proteiniclasticum. The sequence continues at coordinate 3,135 of RZYZ01000103.1, forward strand.
ATGACCCAGATGATCCGAGGAGAATCTCTGGAAGTGCTGGAGCTTCTGGAAGGAACCATAAGACCCATGGCCAGCGATGAAGTGACCCTGGCAGGTGCCTATCAGAGCCGAGGTGAAGTGGAAAAGGCCAAATCGGTGCTGCAGATCAGTATGTATCAGCATATCCTAAGCTTCATCTCCATTGGCGCATCCTATCTGACGCTGAACCTAGATCGGCCTGACACCTTTGAGGACATTTTACAGAGACTGCTTCCGGTATCGGAGACCATGAACCTCATGAGCCTGAATCCCAATGTCATGGCGCAGGTCTATTACGGCGGAGCCTATGGATGTGCCGTCATGGGAAAGGCGGAAGACAGCCTGAACATGCTACGAGGCTATGTCCGCACATGCAGAAACATTTCTTTCCCCTATGAACTGAAAGGAGACTCGTTCTTCTCGCTGGTGGATCCGTGGCTGAAAGACCTGGATCTGGGAAGCGGTCCTCCTCGAGGAGAAAAGGTTGTGAAAGAGAGCATGCTGCAGGCGGTTTCCATGAATCCGGCCTTCACCCTGCTTCATGACCATCCGGGTTACAAGATCATCATAAGTGAACTCACTGAAATCATAGGAGGGAAATAATATGTCACTGGAAAATCTGAGAGAATACCTACCCATTCTGATTCCCATCATCGTGCTGCAGCTTGGACTGACCATCGCGACCATCATCCATGTATTAAGACACGATAACTACAAGTTCGGTACAAGACCTATGTGGATCCTCGTTGCCTTTCTTCAGACCATCGGACCCCTTGTCTATTTCTTCTTTGGAAGAGGTGAGGAATAATGGAGGTTCTGAAGATTGAAAATCTCTCGAAGAAATTCGGCAGCCAGAAGGTGCTGGACGACATCAGTTTTTCTGTGAAGGGAGGGTCCATCTTCGGATTCATAGGGCAGAACGGTGCCGGAAAAACCACCACCATGAAGATGATTCTGGGCCTTCTGAAAAAGGATGAAGGGGAGATCTTTGTGGCTGGAGAAAAAGTGCATTTCGGCGAAACAAAGACCAACAGGTACATCGGGTATCTACCTGATGTACCTGAGTTCTATGGATATATGAGTGCAAAGGAATATATGGCGCTCTGCGGAGAGATTACAGGAATGTCAAAAGAAAAGATCAGGAAAAGGACGGAGGAGCTTCTTCATCTGGTGGGACTTGAAAACAGCAGGAAGAAGATCCGTTCCTATTCCAGAGGGATGAAGCAGAGACTGGGCATTGCCCAGGCGCTACTCAATGAACCGAAGCTTCTCATCTGCGATGAGCCCACCTCTGCACTGGACCCTAAGGGAAGAAAGGAAATCCTGGATATTCTGTATAAGGTCAAGGGGAAATCCACAGTGATTTTCTCCACGCATATCTTATCAGATGTGGAGAGAATCTGTGATGAAGTGGCTGTGCTTCATGGTGGAAAGATTATTCTGGAAGGAACCCTCAGTGAGCTGAGATCCAGACACAGAAAGGAAGGTATCGTGCTGGAGTTCATGAATGGACAGGAAAAGGAAATGTTCCTTAAGCACGAGAAGATGGCAGGTTACCGAAATGAGGCTAAGGAAAACGGTACAGGAGTCGTGCTTTATGGAGAGGAGCCTGCTACATTGCAGCTGGATGTATATAGGACTCTTGTGGAGCTGGAATTGACTGCAGTGAAAATTGAAGTCATGGAACCTACTATGGAGAATCTGTTTCTGGAGGTGGTACAATGAGAAGCTTTTTAGCCTTTACGAAAAAGGAACTGATGGAGGGCACCAGAACCTATAAGTTATTTGTTCTTCTGACTGTATTTGTGATTTTCGGATTCATGAATCCCATCATGGCAAAGGTGATGCCGGAGCTTCTGAATGAGTTTCTTCCCGACAGCATCACCATTACGCTGGAAGAACCCAAAGCGCTGGATTCCTGGATGCAGTTTTTCAAGAACGTATCCCAGACAGGTATGATCGTCATGGTCATCATCTTCAGTGGGATCATGGCCAATGAGATCAGCAAGGGAACCCTGACCATCATGCTGACCAAGGGACTGCAGAGAAAAGCGGTGATCCTGTCAAAATTCACGGCAGGTGTCATGCAGTGGACCCTCGTCTATGCACTATGTTTTCTGATCACCTATCTCTACACCAGCTATTTCTGGGCTGCACAGGACATCAGTAATCTGGGGCTTGCAGTAATTTCCCTTTGGGTGTTTGGTGTCATGCTGGTTGCACTGACCATATTCGGAGGACTTCTTTTCAAGAATACCTACGGGGCACTGCTACTTACAGGTGGGGTAGTACTGATATTCACCATGCTCAGTATATTCCCGAAGATCAGACCATTTAATCCCATGACACTGGTTTCACAGAGTGTCCCCCTTATCACAGGAGATTTTTTAGCGAGGGATATGGTTTCAGCTATGGCTGTCTCCATTGTGTTAACAGTAGTGATCCTAATTGGAGCTTTGGTGGACTGGATCAGACTGAATTAATATGTATAATCGAAAAACATATAAAAAGGACAAACTAATTAATAGCTTGTCCTTTTTAGCGATTGTATATTAGGCTGTTTTACCTAGTATGGTTTCTTCTTTTAGTGTACCTTCAGATCTTGCCACAACTACAGCAGCTGCTGCATCTCCGACAATATTAGGTACAACTCTACCCATATTTAAAATTCTATCAATTCCAGCGAGGAGAGCTACTCCCTCCATGGGTAGATTTGCAGCACCTAGTACAATGGTTAACATTACTAGGCCTGAACCAGGAATTCCAGCTGTACCAATTGCAGCTAAAGTTGCAGTAAACATAACCATTATCTGCTGTGATATCGATAAATCTATACCGAATATCTGCGCTGTAAACACTACTGCAACTGCTTGGTATATGGCTGTACCATTCATATTAATAACCGCACCTAATGGAATCACAAAATTTGCAGTTTCATCATCTACGCCCATATCTTTAGTAGATTTTAATGTCAACGGGATGGTTGCGACACTTGAACAAGAGGCGAAAACAAAAGCCATAGGTTCTTTCATATGCGTCAGAAATTTCTTTGGAGACATTTTGCCGAATAATCCAACAACAATACCAGACTGAACTACTACAAGATAAATGAAGGAGGTTAAGTATAGAGCAATTATTGCTTTGCTGTATGGTATCAAAATGTCCAGGCCATTAGAGCCGATTACATTTGCCATAAGACCAAAAACACCAATTGGTGTGTATTCTAGAATGATGGAAGTAACTTTCTGCATTGCTTCCTGACCAAGCTTGAAGAGATTAAGGAGAGGTTCAGCTTTTTTGCCGATTTTTAGCAAAGCAAACCCGAATAGTACGGAGAAGAATATAATTTGAAGTAGTTCATTTCCTGAAAGTGCACCAAAAATATTTTTAGGAACAAGATTCACAATAGTATCAGTGATCGTTACAGCTTCAGCTGCTTCAGCTGCTGGTGCAGAAGGTTCAATTGTAACTCCAGAACCAATATTCATTAAGTTGGCAATGACTAATCCTAAGAATATGGCAATGAGTGTAGTGATTAAAAATGTAGCTACAGTCTTTACCCCAATTCTTCCAAGACGTTTTCCGTCGCCCATGTCAGCGACTGCAACAATAATAACACACATTACTAGAGGAGCTACAACCATGGTGAGTAGTCTTGTAAGAATTGTTCCAAGAAAAGCAAACATGGAAGCTCTTTCCCGAAGAATTAGACCTGCGGCGATACCTAAAGCAAAGCCGATCATGATTTTAGTGAAAAGCCCTATTTTATTCCATTTTTTAAATAATTCCATCTTATTTCCCCCTATATTAATTAGTTTTTTAAATTATTTTATATTTTTTAACTTCTTCATCCTGAAAAACTCTGCCTTTAGAATCTATTCCTACAATAAGCCTCAGATTCTCGACTACTAATCGTTTTATGGATTCAGTGCCAAGATCTTCGTATGCTATTACATCCAGTTTTTTAACCTGATTAGCAATCATTGCAGAAGCACCACCAATACTTAGAAAATAACATGCACCATGTTCTTTACACAAATCAGCAACATAGTCTGCGCGTTCGCCTTTACCTATCATTCCAATAATACCC
>RZYZ01000416.1 GCA_009930125.1 Clostridia bacterium
GCATACTTTTCTATTCGGGCTGAGTTATGATGATGGGTTCTTCATTTCCCTCTCTGGCCGCTTCAAGCGCTGCAGAGGAAAAGGTTCTGAAATCTCTCGAAGAAGTGGTGGCTCCGGAGACCGTATCCACCTTATCCGGGTCCTGATGAAGCAGCAGCGCATTTCTTAGCTCCTCCAGATAAAGGACGGGGTTGGTGCCTTTTGTGGCAAACATGGCTTCATTATATGCAACGTCTTCCGACTTCAGTTTTCCCTGGTTTTCACCGGTTCCTTCATAATCATATTGGACGGCTACGATTTTTCCATCAAGGATCTCCAGGGTCATGAACGCTTTCCAGCTGGTGGAATCAGGTTCATCGAATGTGACAAAATAGGTTCCATCCTGCAGGGGTTTTTCTGTAGTGCTTCTGCAGCCTGTAACCATGGTGAGCACCATCATGGCGGCGATGATCAGTTGAACTGGTTTTCGCAAATCGGATACCTCCTAGTTGAATTCTTTACTGGACTCATCATAACGCATTTTTCGATTTTGTGCAATTTAATATCCGTGCAGGGAATTAGTTATGAATTTATCAAACTTCTGGTGAAAGCATTCAATTCTTAAGGTTAATCTGTTATAATTACTCTTTGGGAACAGTGTTTATTTATCAGAAAAGGGAGTAGGACAAATGAAAGTGAAAAAATGGGACGTTATCATCATCAGTCTCTTTGTCATCGCTTCTTTTATACCTGCCTTGATTTTCACATTACAGGCTCGAGCGGACTCGGGTGGATACTATGTTGAAATCAAAGTACAGGGAGAGCTGTATGAAACCAGGCAGCTGACTGGACATACAGGAAGAGAAGAAATCAGAATAGAAACTGATTTAGGTGTGAATATAGTAGAAATCATAGATGAGAAAGTGGGCATGTACGAAGCGGACTGTCCGGATAAGATATGTTACTCACCTGAGTACATCTCAAGACCCGGTGAAACCATCGTCTGCCTACCCAACAGGATTGTGATTGAAGTCAAAGGGGAGAAACCGGATGCAGATGATGAAGACATTATCACAGGATGGGCAAGTGACCACCATGAATAAGACAACAAAAATGATCTTCATCTCTCTTATTGTGGCACAGGCTCTCGTCCTCCATGTAATCGAAGGAATGATTCCCGTGCCCATAGGAATTCCGGGTGCCAAGCTTGGGCTGGCGAACATCTTCACCATCATCTCACTCTATATACTGGGCTTTCGGTCCACGGTGGTTGTGGTGGTCATGAGAGTGGCCCTTGCCACCATGTTCGGTGGAACCCTGTCGTCTTTTCTCTTCAGTTTGAGTGGAGGGCTTCTGAGTCTTCTGTCCATGGCTATGATCAAGAATCTTCTGAAGGATAAAGTGAGTATCATCGGAGTCAGCGGAGCGGGAGCGGTAAGTCATAACATCGGCCAGCTGCTGGTGGCGTCCTATATCGTAAGAAACTGGACAGTCATGATG
>RZYZ01000104.1 GCA_009930125.1 Clostridia bacterium
TAATCCGTTTTATTGAAATGACGATTGACAGCCAGAAGCAGATCTGTGATCTCTCTTCCAAAAGGCGTCATTCTGTAGACAGGCTCTTTGCAGATATAGCCTGTGAGCATGATCGAATTGGGCTCTTCCGCTCTTTCGTCCGGAAAATCAATTTCCCTCACAAAAACAGTAAGAAGAAGTTTGTTTTTTGATCCTACGACTTTGTTGTAGCTTCTAAGCTGGCCAGAGACCCTGGTATATCTGTCTTTGAAAACAGTTCCGGCCTCAAAGAGTTTTCCGGAGATTGTCAGGTTCAGAATATCTTTCGAATCGCTTAAGCGATTGACGCAGAACCTGGCACTATAGAACTCTTCCCCATAGAGTTCATGACTGAATTCAGGCTCATCCAGAAAATGTCCTTCCAGCCTGATCAGGTTATCATTTGTTGCTTCCAAGTTGTGTTCCCCCCATTTGTGTTGCATCACATTGCATTTTCGAGTAAAAACGTACTACAATTTATTATAGCAAAGATGAAGTCGATTACAAGACTTCATTTCAGGTATATCACAATAATATGATGACACCTACCATTCTTCTAGGATGAATCTATTGGATTTTCATATTGTAATAAATATAATTTTTCGGTATGATTGTTGTAGTCTCCAAGGAGGGTTAAAGAAGGATGAATAATGCATTAGCTGAAAACAAATTACTGATTTTATATACCCTGTCCCAGTCCAAACTGAATCTGACGAAAACACAGTTTTCGAACATTATACTGGAATGTATTTATATCAATTATTTCGAACTGCAGCAGTACATTGATGAACTCATCAAGACCGGACTGGTGGAACTGGATGTGGTCAATGAGAAGGAAGCCATCGTCATCTCTGCCCAGGGCAGATCGGTTCTGGACATGTTCAAAGACAGGATTCACGACAGAAAGAGAAAAGAGATCGACAAGTATCTTGTGGAGAACATCAATCATCTGATCAAGGAAACAACCATTACTCATGAAATCAGCGAAGGCCCCCATGGCACCATTCAGGTTACATTGTCTGCCTTTGAAAACAAGGATGAGCTCATCAAAATCAGCATGAACTTCCCCACAAAAGAAACCGCAGACAAATCGGTTCAGAACTGGAAAGATCATTCCACGAAGATCTATGAACTTCTCTATAAAGAACTGATCAAATAATGATAATAAGAGAAATCCGCTGAGGTGCTTCACTTCAGCGGATTTTCTGGAATATTAGGGTTTTTCATGGATCCTGTGCTTTTCAAATGCATGCTCCAGATCGCCAATGGTGTAGAGAGAACCCGCAGATAGAATCAGGTCTCCATCTTCATAGACCGCAAGGGCTTTTTCAATGGCTTCGTCTATGGAATGTGCAGTCATTCCCTCTGCACTTTCATGAAGAAGAGGAAGCAGTTTCTCTGCGTCCAGTGCCCGGAAATCATTTGGCGTAAAAAGAATCACCTTCTTTGTGTCCTGGGAAAGGACTTTCGTGACAGGCGTCACATCTTTATCCCGAAGCATGCCCAGAAGCAGGATGACATTTTTTTCAGGGAAATAGAAATTGATGCTCTCCTTCAGATTGATGGCTCCATCCATATTGTGCGCGCCATCCAGAATGAGAAGCGGCTTCCTGCTGATGACTTCCATACGACCAGGCCAGCGTACTTTTTCGAGAGCACGGATTATTGAAGGATCACTGATCTTATCATACCCCATCTCTTTCAGCGTTTCAGCGGCATGGAGAACGACTCCGGCATTGAGCATCTGATGGATGCCAAGCAGTGATAGTCTTAGTGTGAGCGATCTGCCGGACTTCAGATCATATCTGATTTTCTGATGCAGACCATCGATTTCAAGAAACTTCATTTCCCGACTGCTGGTGAATTGGAGTCTGGAGGAGACTTCTTCCGCTCTTTTTCTGAGCACTCTTCGTACCTCAGGCTGCTGAGAGGTGGAAATGGCTGGATTTCCTTTCATGATGCCTGCCTTGTGCCAGGCGATGGACGCCAGTGTATTCCCAAGTACCGCAGTATGATCAAAGTTAATGGAGGCGATCAGCGACAGAATCGGTGTAATGACATTGGTCGCATCATACATTCCGCCAATACCGACTTCTATGATGGCCATGTCCACTTTCTGATCTCTGAAATAGAGCAGTGCCATGGCAGTGACCACTTCAAACTCCGAAGGATAGGTGTAGCCCTCGGATTGCAGTTTTCTCCCTGCCTCATCGACGATCTCGAAGTAGCGGATCACATCCGCTTTAGAAATCATCTGATTGCCGATCTGGATGCGCTCACGGAAATCAAAGATATAGGGCGAAGTGAAGAGCCCTGTTTTATAACCGCTCTCCATGAGCACCTCTTCCAGCATTCTGGAGATGGACCCCTTCCCGTTGGTACCAGCCACATGGATATACTGCTGTCCTTCCTGTGGATTCGAAAGAAGCGCCATCAGCCGATTCATGCGGTGAAGGTTCTCTTCCTTTCTGATTCTTGGAATGCTGTGGAGCTGTTTCAGTGTCTCATTATAATTCAAATCAAGTTCACCTGTTCTTTCTTTCTCTCAATAGCTTTATTATACGTTTCAAGAAAAGAATATCAAGAAAAAAAGCATAAGCAGGAAAATCCGGCTTATACTTTTTCATTCTGGTAATTACTTCAGTGCTTGGATTCTGTCAGCAACAGCATTCAGCATGGACTGGTATTTTTCGCCTTTTGCTCTTTCCTCGGCAACAACCGCATCCTTTGCATTGGCCAGGAACTTCTCGTTCCCCAGCTTTCTGTTTACACGTTCGATTTCAGATTCCAGTTTCTTCTTCTCTTTTTCAAGTCGATCCAGTTCCTTTTCACGATCCACCAGATCCAGCAGCGGAATATAGATTCTGGCTGTTGAAGTCACAAGGGATACGTGATTCTCATCCGTGCTGTCTTTCTCCAGAAGGACCACGTCTTCGGCGTAAGCCAGTTTAATGAGATAGTCCGTTGCATTTTCGAAGATGCTCTTCTTTCCTTCATTTGGGAAGATATAAAGAGTGGACTTCTTTTTGTTTGGTACATTCATTTCCTGTCTCAGGTTTCGGATGCTCTTGATGGCTTCAATGATGCCACCCATCTGCTCTTCGATGTCGGCATCGATGAAAGAAGGATCCGCCAGAGGCCAGGAAGCCATCATGATGGTTTCTTCATCGTTCAGGAAGGAATAGATTTCTTCCGTGATGAATGGCATGGTCGGATGCAGAAGCTTCAGGGACTTGATGAGCACATCTCGGATGATTCTGTAGCTTACACCCTTCTCTTCATCGGTTCCGTTATAGAATACGGGCTTGATCAGCTCGATGTACCAGTCGCAGAGTTCATTCCAGATGAATTCATAGACCTTGGAAAGCGCGATGCCAAGTTCGAATTTTTCCAGATTCTCCGTCACTTCCGCGATGAGATTATTGATTTTTGACAGAATCCACTGATCCGCCATGGAATAATTCGTGCTGTCCTTGTATTGTTCAATGAGCGTATCGTCAATGTTCATAAGAACAAATCGGGAAGCGTTCCAGAGCTTATTGGCAAAGTTTCTTGCCGCTTCCACTCTTTCTGGATAGAACCTTATATCACTTCCTGGCGCATTTCCTGAAATGAGCATGAATCTCAACGCATCTGCACCGTATTCATCGATGGTTTCCAGCGGGTCCACACCGTTTCCTAAGGATTTGCTCATTTTTCTTCCCTGGGAATCTCTTACGATTCCGTGGATGAATACCTTGTCGAAAGGCACCTCGCCCATGTTGTAGAGTCCGGAGAACATCATTCTCATGACCCAGAACGGGATGATGTCGTATCCTGTGACCAGTGTCGATGTAGGATAGAAATACTTCAGATCCTCTGTTTCGTTTGGCCAGCCCAAGGTGGAGAATGGCCATAAGGCGGAGCTGAACCAGGTGTCCAGGACGTCTTCTTCCTCTGTCAGACTGCTGCTGCCGCACTTGCTGCAGGTTTCTGGCGCGTCTGTGGATACATTCACTTCACCGCAGTCATCACAGTACCAGACAGGTATTCTATGACCCCACCAGAGCTGTCTGGAGATGCACCAGTCCTGAATGTTTTCCAGCCAGTGGAAATAGGTCTTTTCGAATCTTTCCGGCACGAAGTCTGTTTTGCCGCTTTTTACCGCTTCAATGGCAGGTCCTGCCAGAGGCTTCATTTCAACATACCACTGTTTGGAGATGATCGGTTCGATGACGGTTCCGCAGCGGTCATGGGTATTTACATTATGAACGTGGGGCTCGATCTTTTCCAGAAGACCCAGCTCTTCCATATCCCTGATGATGGCTTTTCTGGCCTCATATCGGTCCATGCCCTGGTATTTTCCGCCATGCTCATTGATGATGCCTTTATCATCCAGTACGCGGATGGCTTCCAGATGATGTCTTTCCCCTACATGGAAGTCGTTGGGATCATGAGCAGGTGTAATCTTCACGCATCCTGTACCGAAGTCCTTATCTACATAGTCATCGGCAACGATGGGAATTTCACGATTCATGAGTGGAAGCGTCAGCGTTTTTCCGACCAGATTCTTGAATCTGTCATCTTCAGGATGGACTGCTACCGCGGTATCGCCAAGCATGGTTTCCGGTCTTGTGGTGGCAATGACCATATATCCGGAGCCGTCGGAATAGGGATATCTGAAATGCCAGAAATTGCCGTTATGCTCTACGTATTCGATTTCCGCATCGGATAATGCGGTTTCACACTTGGGGCACCAGTTGGTGATGCGGTTGCCTCTGTAGATGAGGCCGTCATGATAAAGTTTCACGAAGAATTCCTTTACGGCTCTGCTGAGATTCTCGTCCATGGTGAAGGCTTCTCTTGTGAAGTCACAGGAAGAACCCATCTTTGTGATCTGGTCTCTTATTTTTCCACGGTACTCTTCAGACCATTCATAGACTTTTTCAAGGAAGGCTTCTCTGCCCATTTCCTTTTTTACCAGTCCCTGCTTCAGCAGCTCATTCTCCACTCTGACTTCTGTCGCAATGGATGCATGGTCTTCTCCAGGAAGCCACAGCGCTTCATAACCCTGCATTCTTCTGAATCGGATCAGGATATCCTGAAGGGTCAGATCCAGGGCATGTCCCATATGAAGTTTACCGGTGATGTTTGGGGGCGGCATCACGATGGTGTAGGGTTTCTTGTCTTTATTCACCTCAGGGGTGAAATAGCCTTTGCTCAGCCAGTTTTCATAGATTCTTTTCTCGAAGTCCTTCGGACTGTAGGTTGTTTCCAGATTCTTCTTTTCCATATTCTTCCTCCCTCTTATTGCTTCATTCTAACTATTCATATCCAAGGCACGAGTCGGTCTGCTTTTTCCGTATAAAAAAAGAGCCTTCATCCTAAAAGGACGAAGACTCGCGGTACCACCTTTATTCCCACTGACATGGGCTCTCATACGTTAACGATTTGGATAAACCGTCCAAGCTTACTGTTAGTTCAGCCTGGAAGCTCAAAAGCTACCTTCTCCATGTGTCTCGCGAGAAAACCTTGCAGCCTGCGGGTTTTCCTCTCTTTGCACTTCTTCATGGATACTCCTCTTTTTCAGCGCCTTTTCAAATATATTTCCATTATATCTGTCTATTCATGATTGTCAAGGCCTTTTCCTCATCGCTGAGGTCCAGATTTCTCTGATTCTTTTCCAGATTCCTGAAAGCGATCGAGATCATCAGCTTGATTCGGTTCAGCTGGTTCACTTCACTGGCGCCAGGATCGTAGTCGATGGCCGTGATGTTCACATCCTTGTTCTCTTCACGCAGCTTCTTGATGACGCCTTTTCCGGTGATGTGATTCGGTAGACAGGCGAAGGGCTGCATGCAGATGATGTTCTCCACACCCTCTTCGATGAGCTCCAGCATTTCCCCGGTGAGGAACCATCCTTCTCCGGTCTGATTTCCGATCTGGACCACATCCTTCGTGATCTCTGCCAGATGTTCTATGCGAGCGGGTGGATGGAATCTTACGGATTTTTCAAGTTCCGTACGCATGGTTTTTCTGTAAGCTTCGATGATGCCGATGGCAGCTCTGCTGCCCAGGGCTTTTCCAAGGCTTCCGCCCAGGTCCTCTCTTTTTGCCACATTGTTATAGGAGCAGTAGAGGAAGAAGTCCACCAGGTCCGGCATCACGGCTTCACAGCCATTGTCCTCAATGACGTTGACCACAGAGTTGTTGGCGGTGGGATGGAACTTCACGAGAATTTCTCCTACTAGCCCGACCTTAGGCTTCACCACATCAACGGTTTCCAGTTCATCAAACTGTTTTATGATGAGCCGGATGTTGTCGTTGAAGGATTTGATGGTGGGATCCTTAAGGTCCTTTATGATCTTCTCCGTCAGGGACTCATAAAGCGCATTGGCAGAGCCCTTGATGGCTTCATAGGGTCTTACCCGATAGAGTACTCTCATGAGCACATCTCCATAGAGAAGCGCCTGAAGTGCACCGTTCAGGGTTTTCATGTCCAGATCCATACCGGGATGCTTCTCGAATCTCTGCACGGATAGCGGTATCACGGGTACTTGTCCGAATCCGGATTCTTTCAGCGCTTTACGCAGGAAGCCCACGTAGTTCGTGGCTCTGCAGCCTCCGCCTGTCTGTGTGATGAGGCAGGAGGTGTTCTGAGGATCGTATTGTCCGCTCTTCAGCGCCTTGATGACCTGCCCTACCACCAGTATGGAGGGATAACAGGCGTCGTTGTTCACATATTTCAGCCCCTCATCCACGGCTTTGAAATCCGTATCCGGAAGGACCACAACATTAAAGCCCGAATAACGCAGCGTGGCTTCCACAAACCTGAAATGAATCGGTGACATCTGAGGGCTCAGAAGTGTATGGGTCTTCTTCATTTCCTTCGTGAACAGCGGCCGTTCATAGGTGATGGGTGTGTCTTTGATTTCCACATGATGTCGTTCTCTTTCACCCATGGTTGCTAGAAGGCTTCGCACTCTGATTCGGGCAGCCCCCAGATTGTTTCCTTCGTCGATCTTGAGCAGTGTGAAGAGTTTGTTCTTACTGCGTAGGATCTCTTCCACCTGATCGCTGGTGACAGCATCCAGGCCGCATCCGAAGCTGTTCAGCTGAACAAGTTCCAGATTTTTTTCCTTCGCCACAAAGGAGGCAGCTCTATACAGTCTGTTGTGATAGGTCCACTGGTCTATGACGCGA
>RZYZ01000417.1 GCA_009930125.1 Clostridia bacterium
GAAGACATCATGGCCATGTATCTCAACGACATCTATACAGTGCCTGTGAACATCGCAGGAATTCCAGCGGTATCCATTCCGTCCGGCAAGGTCAACGGACTTCCTCTAGGTCTTCAGATCATGGGGAATCACTTCGACGAGCAGGGCATCCTAAACATCGCCTATGCGGTGGAAGACAGCCTGAAGCTTGACATGACACCAGGATTATAGGAGGGGGAGAGAAGATGAACTATGAAGCAGTCATTGGACTGGAAGTCCATGTAGAACTATCAACGAAAACCAAGGCTTTCTGCGGATGTACCACACAGTACGGCGGAAAACCGAACTCCCACGTATGTCCTGTCTGTCTGGGTCTCCCAGGAGCACTGCCCAGGGTGAACCTTGAAGTGGTGAACAAGGCCATCAAGACGGGGCTTGCACTAAGCTGCAGCATCAACCGGTTCAACCGGTTCGACCGGAAGAACTATTTCTATCCGGATGCACCCAAGAGCTACCAGATCACCCAGAATGATTTTCCCATCTGCTATGACGGATACATCGAGGTGACCACCGCCGAGGGAGAAAAGAAGAAGATCGGCCTTGAGAGAATCCATATGGAAGAGGATGCGGGCAAGCAGCTACATTCCAGTAGCGGCACTCTGGTGGATTTCAACCGTTCCGGGGTTCCACTCATCGAGATCGTTTCAAAACCCGATATAAGAACGCCTGAGGAAGCCACCCAGTATCTCACCAAGCTGAGATCCATTCTGCTTTCACTTGGAGTATCCGATGTGAAGATGGAGGAGGGGTCCCTGCGCTGCGACGGAAACATTTCCATCCGGGAAAAGGGAGCCACCGAGTACGGAGTGAAAAGCGAAATCAAGAACATGAACTCCTTCAAGGCGCTGGAGAAGGCGCTTCGGTATGAGTTCGACAGGCAGGTTGCCGCCCTGGAAAACGGAGAGAAGCTCACGGTGGAGACCAGAAGATGGGATGAATCTTCGGAGAAGACTGTGGTCATGCGTTCCAAGGAAATGGCCAACGATTACCGCTACTTCCCTGAAGGGGACCTGGTGTCCCTTCATATCAGTGAAGAGTGGATCGAAGGCATCCGGGCCAGCATCAGGGAGCTTCCTCATGAGAAGGAGGAGCGCTTCGTGGGCGAATACGGCATTCCTGCCTACGACGCCATGGTGCTGACTTTAACGGAAGACATGGCGGACTTCTTTGATGAGACCGCAAAGATTTCAGGGGACGCCAAAGGCGCGTCCAACTGGCTCATGGGTGATATTTCAAGGCTCATGAATGAGAAGGGCACCTGGATTTCCGAGCTGAAGTTCACGCCGAAGGATCTTTCAGACCTTCTGGAACTCATCAAGGCGGGTACCATATCCACAGCCATCGCCAAGAAGGTGGTGGAGTTCATGTTTGCCGAGGGAAAGAATCCCAAGGTCATCGTGGAGGAGAAGGG
>RZYZ01000418.1 GCA_009930125.1 Clostridia bacterium
CTCTGAACACCGATGCGTAATCTTCCATCTTCAAGAGAGAGATTGATTTCTTCCTTCTTCACACCTGGAAGCTCTGCCTGGACAATATACTCTTTGTCCTCTTCCTGAACATCCACCTTGAAGGTATCGGACTGAAGGCTTCTTCTTGTAGGCCATGCATCTGCAAAAAAGTCATCCAGCATGCTGTGGAAGTCATCAAACCCGATGTTCATCAGATCATTTTTCTTTCTGTTGAATGGTACTAAACCTGCCATCTGAAAACAACTCCTTTACTGATATTTTTTGCTGTTAGCACTCTTGCCCACCGAGTGCTAACTTACAATTATGTTATAACATATGACCTTTATTTTTTCAAAAATGAGAAATCAAGAAAATCAGTAAAACGTTCAGATAAATCTGGATATCGTTATATAACTGGTATTCTTCAGCGAAATCAGCAGGATTTCATGATTTGAGGCTTATTTTATGTCTTCAGACAAACTCAAGTACAGTTCCATGAGCTGATTGCTGTGTTGATAATGGATTCCCTTTATGCCCAGTTCCTCTGCAGACTTGATATTAGCCAGCGTATCATCAATGAAGATGCATTCTTCCGGCTTCAGCTGATACTTCTCCAGAAGGATCTCATAGATTCTCTTTCCTGGCTTCACCTCTTTGACATCATAAGAGATGACTTTACCGTCAAACTGCTTAAAGACAGGGAAGCTTCTTTCCGTGTAGAGAAATCCTCTTTCAGGATAATTGGATAATGCATAAATCTTATACCCCATTTCCTTGTATTTTTCGAGAAAGTAAACCGAGGTGCGGATTTCTTCAATGAGAAAAGTCTCCCAGGTATGCATGATCCTCTCCACCGCATCTTTATATTCTGGTATTCTTTCTTCGATTCGAGCTACAGCCTCCTCTGTTGTGAGAAGCCCCTGGTCCAGAAGTTTCCACTCTTCACCGGCAAACACATTCAGATGAAGAAGCTTAATGGTTTTAAAATCTTCTCCATAAGTCCTGATGAGATAATCCAGCGGGTCGAATCTCACCAGCACATTGCCGATGTCGAAGATGATATTTCTGATTTCTTTCATTCCTTCACGCTCCATTCTAATTTTTCACTCCAGCAGATGCAGACAGCTAAGCCATCTGCATCTGCTCCATAATAAGAGGGTCGCATACTTCAGCTCATGCTACCCTTCTTCATTCTGATAGTTTCTTCCGCTATTTCGGATCAGCAGGGAATGGGATCAATCCAGGACACAATCATTTCCAGATTTCCTGTAAAATGAGCCTCTTTGCATGCTGATGTAAGAATGAAGTGGTCTCCCTTCTTCATGTGTAGGCCATTGACGTTTCCTTCTCCCTTAAGCACACTGACCAGGGTGAATTCATCAAGCTTTTTCTCTGCTTTCCCATTCACTGCCCATTTCTCCACTGTGAAGAATCTTGTGGAAGTGTATCT
>RZYZ01000419.1 GCA_009930125.1 Clostridia bacterium
GTGTGACCTTGTCTGCCACGGATGCTACCGCTGCATCTACTTCATCCTGTAGTGCGGAAAAATCAAGTGCAAAGTCTATGGACAGATTGGTGAATAATGTGTTCAGTTCACCCCTCAGTGTTTCCTCCGCCTGATCTATTGCCAGAAGACCTTCCTGCACTTCACCATTCACTTCATCCACAAAATTATTGAAGGATGTCATGGCTGCACTGAGTGCTTCCCAGATCGTCTTTCCGTTCGGATATTTGGTATACTCTTCCTTCCAGGAAGAGGGTATTTCGATTCTATTGAACATGTTGCACCTCCTAATAAATCAGTATGAAGAGATCCTTACATTCCTTCATAATCATGGTGTTGATCCGCAGTATATTCTCTCTGTAGCTTTTCAGAAGCTCACTCTGGTTTCCTTCAAAACCTTCCATGATCCGCTCATAATTCATGGATGAATTCCCAGATGTCTCAAGTGTACCTTGGTTGTCATCCATGCTGGATGCAATATCTGTTGCAGGATTAGCGTTCTGTGGATAGTCAAAATTCTTTGAATTATCCGTTGAACTGGAAAGTCCTGCAGAAGCGTTGTCACCCTCATAGGTTTCAGTTTCTCGTTTTGTGATCAGCGGATTGATTTCCATCAGTGTAGTATTATAGAGTTTATTATAGTACGGCATGATGCTCTGAAATTTTGTTCTGATATGATGCTTCCACCGGTCAATGGTTTCCTGTCCAATCTCATTAAAATAGTAAGTGTCAATAAACTGCTGCTCCAGCTTCGCTTTCCAGGTAAGATCATCGCACTCATAATCAAAATCAAACAGATTGAAGTCCGTCATCTGAAGAACCGTCCTCAGCTCCATCGTCACCTGAGCCATCTTCCATCATCTCCTCTTCATTTTCTTCTGCAGCGAATTTCACGCTGACATTAAGGCCGAAGACTTTATTGATCTCTTCGCAGGCGATCTCTCTCTGACCCAGCATGATCTGCAGACAGGTGTCTTTACTTTCATCATTGGATGTCGCTTCAGCAACGACCAGTCTTTCCTTCTTGTCTGCTCCAGGAGCATTGAGTCCTATGGTGGCCTTGAATTCATTATAGACTTCATTCTTAGCATCCATAAGCACATCCAGGAGGAATGGAACATCTGTGACATTACCAATCACCTCATTCTCACCTTTAATAAGCGTCTTATCCATGACGATCATAGGCTTTCCAGTGAAGATGTCATCAAACCACTTCTCAATCGTAAGTTTCATCTTATCATCAGCGACGGACCAGGTTACAGGCTTGTTCTGCCAGACTGCATTTGTGTCAAAGGCGTTCTGTATGAGTGACAGGCGATAGGCATAGTGTTCAATGATTTCTGTAAGCGGTTCACCGTTGTACATGTTATTGATGAGGACTGCAGCCTGGTCCGTTCCGATTTCTTCATCATACTTATGCACAAT
>RZYZ01000420.1 GCA_009930125.1 Clostridia bacterium
CATCAGCACCTATCGTATCCCGCTGAGAGCCTACAACATAACGGGTATGGATAATGTGAGGGCACTTCTGACCTCAGATAAGGTGAAGATGAGCACAGAGACGGTACGAAAGGATTCCATTGATGGACTGAAGGAGGTCATAGAAGACCTCTATGTCAGTGACAAGAAAGTGATCTTCACCATGGGCAAAGGCGGAGTTGGTAAAACCACCATCGCTGCAGCCATTGCCATGGGCCTCGCAGCGAAGGGAAAGAAGGTTCATCTGACCACCACAGACCCTGCAGCGCATCTGGAATACATCGTTCGCGCCCATGAAGGCATCACCATGAGCAGAATCGACGAAGAGAAGGAACTGGCGAAGTATCGCGAGGAAATCATCGGTAATGCGAAGAGGAACAATCTGTCTGAAGAAGACATCGCCTATATCGAGGAGGATCTGAGATCTCCCTGTACTCAGGAGATTGCTGTATTCAGAGCCTTTGCTGAAATTGTGGACAAAGCGGATAACGAAGTGGTGGTCATTGATACAGCCCCAACAGGACATACTCTGCTGCTCCTTGACTCCACACAGAGCTACAACAGTGAAATCAAGAGATCCTCTGGAAATATTCCGGAATCAGCCAGAAAGCTTCTTCCAAGACTGAGAAACAAGAAGGAAACGGAAGTGCTTATCATCACTCTTCCAGAAGCAACACCTGTATATGAAGCCATGAGACTGGAAGATGACCTGATCAGAGCAGACATCGCCACTAAATGGTGGGTGATCAATTCTTCCATGTATCAAGCAGGAACAACAAACAAGATGCTGGCCGCCAAGGCAAGCAATGAAATCGAGTGGATCAACAAGATTGATGAACGTTCAAACGGTATCTTTGCCTTGATGGCATGGAGTCCGGATGAAATCGAAGGCGACAAGCTCAAGGATTTCATCGCTTGACACATATAAAATGAAACGCCCCTTCTGAAAGTCAGGGTTTCCTCTGATTTTAAGAAGGGGCGTAGTTTATGTTAAAACGATAGGATACGGACGACTTATAAAGAGACTGGAATGTTTCAGTGTCAGAAGCGCAAGGAGAACGGGTACTTTGCATGAAAGATGATGCAGCAGGAAAGCAGGTATGGAAGCGGTGGAAACGCGAAAAAAGATACCTATAGATCATAAGATCCGCAGGCATCTGAAAGATTACTTCTTTTCCAGGATTTCCTTGATGGCAGCTGGTTTCAGCACTTTTCCGTAGGAAACGACTTCTTCATCGATGACAAGTCCTGGTGTGGACATGATTCCGTAGGAAGCGATGTCCTTGAAATCTGTGACTTTTATGATTTCAGCTTCCATGCCTAAGTCCTTCAGTGCTTCTTCGGCATTCTTCGCCAGTGTGACGCAGTTCTTGCATCCGGATCCTAAAATTTTGATTTTCATAAATACTCTCTCCTTAAAT
>RZYZ01000105.1 GCA_009930125.1 Clostridia bacterium
CATCAGTCGGCCATGTTGAGGCCTTCAAAGTAATCATAGGCAAAACCCTCTTCCTCCTGACCCACCATTTCCGAGTGATTCCGGATCCTAAACCAGAACACTTCATCCTGATCATTTCTTATGGAGACCCATTCCCGGTTGTCCGTCTCCATAAGCACCGCGGTCTCTCCGATCTGGAAGACATATCCTTCCTCGGAAGAATCCATGGAACGCACAGTCTTCAGCTTTTTAAGCAGCGTGACCTCTGTATCCAGAGGATACAGTTCCTTCACTTCCTGCACCAGCTGATCATCATCCGTCAGGACATAGCTGTCATCGTAAAACCAGGTCTGCATCACAGCACCACGGGTTTTTGTGGTGATTCTGCCGCTGCCATCCAGCATAACATCCCCGATGGTATCTGTTCCCGGATATTTTCCGAGGAATCCCTGGATCTCGGCAAGCTTTGTAAGCTCCCCCTCTCTGTATCGATAGAATACGGTGAGAAAGTCCGAGCTGGGACCCTCTTCGCTGACGGCCACTTCCAGATAAGGGTCTTCTGCGCTGATATTCACCACATGAAACAGAGGGTCGATCATGGAGCCTTCGTAGGAGATCTCTTCTCCATTGACGAAAAGAACATAGGAAATCACTTCATCGTAGTAAGGGTTTTTTCCGGTTTTAAGGACAATGCGATCCGCTGCACCATCTCCATCCAGGTCGGCTTCTGCTGCGATCTCCTTATCAAAACCTTCTTCTTCTGAGTCGGCTACTGTATGATTAATATCAAACAAAGGTCCTTCGTCTGCAGCAGGAGCAGGAACAGGTGTCTCTTCGGCAGGGGCATCCGGTTCTTCCTCTGGGGCTTCCTCTGGCTCTTCCTCCACAGGCTCATCGGAGGGAGTTTCCACAGGGTCTGTATTCTCCAGGGTTCCGATGGGCGCACCCAGTCTGGAACAGCCTATGATGAGTGCGATAAGGACTGCCACCAGGAAAAGAGTCGACAGTGATTTTTTCATGGTACTTCACCTCTTGATTTTTCTGATTCCATGATATCTCAGAAAAGGATGATTAAAATGACAAATTGATGAAACTCCATGAGAATCAGAAGGAATTTCACTTATCTCATGTTCAGTTTTCTGCTTTCCAGAAAGTCCTTCATGTGAGGTCTCAGGGGTTTGGAGAACATTCTTGCCATCTGCTTTGTCCAGTTGTCGCTCCGGTTGGCCGTGTTCCTTTTAGCATAATAGGCTTCCATGGTGTCATCATACTTTCTGAGCAGTTCCACTTCATTCCCGCTCTGATAGCTGTCCGTCTTCAGAACGATCTCCAGGGGCAGACGAGGCTTCACTTCATTCTTCGACTCAGGATAGCCTAGGCACATGCCGAAAAGAGGATAGGTGTGGTCCGGAAGGTCAAGAAGCTCTGAAACCACCTGAGGATTGTTTCTGATGGCACCGATATAGACACCGCCAAGATCCATGGATTCGGCTGCAAGCATCACGTTCTGCGCCATGAGAGCAGTATCCACTGTGGAAATGATGAACGCTTCCGTCTGGCCATGAACCATCTTTTCTTCGTGGAGCGTGGTGGACAGCCTTGCACGTTCCAGATCCGCAACAAATACCAGAAACAGGGGTGCATCCACCACATGGGTCTGATTTCCGGCCAGCTCCGCAATGATCTTCCTCTTTTCGGGATCATTCACGCGGATCACCGTATAGGCCTGGATGAAATTGGATGAGGCTGCGCTTTGCCCAGCTTTTATCAGTTCATGCAGGGTTTCATCACTGATGGGATAATCTTTGAAGTTTCGTACACTGGTATGGCTGTTCATAAGGCTCAGTATTTCATTCATGTTTTTCCCTCCAAGGTCTTTTTAGTTTTATAGTATCATATTCAGCCACAGAATGAATTATGTGTATAATGAAAGTAAGGAAAGATGAAGAAATACGAAAACAGACAAGCCTGAGAAGGAGAGGATGAAGTTGAGAAAAATAAGATATGGCATCATGGGCACTGCAAGAATCATAGACCGGTTTGTGGGCGCAGTCAGAGCTTCAGAGAAGGGAGAAGTTCGTGCCATAGCCTCCAGAAGTCTCGAGAAAGCTAGAGAGAGAGCAGATGGCCTTGGCATTTATACAGTCTATGGAAGCTACGAGGATCTGGCGAAAGATCCGGACCTTGATGTGATCTATGTACCAACCATCAATCACGCCCATAAGGAGAATGCCATGCTGGCCCTTTTAAACGGAAAGCATGTGCTGGTGGAAAAACCCATGACACTCAGCGAAAAGGACGCCCGGGAACTCTTCGATTATGCAAGGAAGCAGAATCTGTTCATCATGGAAGCCCAGAAGTCGCTGTTTCTTCCTGTGACGGATGAAGTGAAAGGGATTCTTCAGAATCAGGAGCTGGGGAAGGTACATCTCTTTGAATACACCATCTCCATTCCGGAAGTGGGATTCAGATGGTTCTATGACAGAAAATCAGGGGGTGGTGCGCTCTATGGAAGTGGGAACTACATACTGGCTCACGCCATGAATCTTACAGAGGAGAAGCTCACAAAAGCAACAGGTCTTGCCACCTTATCAGAGGAAGGCGTGGACCTGCAGTGTGCCTTTGTGCTGAAGTCAGAAAACGGAGCCCTTATTGAAGGGAAAATCACCACTATGGTACAGGCAGACAGCGTGCTTCGGATTTTCGGGGAGAAGGGGAAGATCGAGATCCATGATTTCTGGAAGGCAAGAGAAGCCACGGTGGAAATCTATGGAGAGTCTGTGCGAAAGATCAGCCACCCTGTGGAGTTTGAGATGGTGTATGAAGTGGACCATGTCAATGCATGTCTGGAAAAAGGACTTCACGAAAGTCGCGTGATGAAGAGTCTGTATTCCATTGAATCGGCAAAAATCACCGATGATCTGTGGGCGCAGTTTCTTAAAGCCTGATGAAGTGCTCATGGCTATATTGTTAAAAATTAACAATATATTGAACAAGCTGGTAAAAAACCATTACATTTCATTCATAGTCCTTGTAACTCGAAGCAGGTTGACATAAAATAATGGCAATCAGAGAATCCATGTGCCTTACGCATTATGGTGAGATTTGAGATTGATAAGGAGGATGTAAAATGATTTCAAAGAAAATAATCGGCGGAATTATGGCATCACTGATGTCCATAGCCCTACTGGCAGGATGTACCACAGACAGCGAGACCCCTGAAACACCAGGTGAAACACCCATGGAAACACCGGCAGAAGGGGAAGAAGGACTGGAGCTTACCTTGGAGGAACTTGCAGAGTATGATGGACAGGACGGAAACAAAGCGTATATTGCCATTGATGGCAATATTTATGACGTGACAAATCTTCCACCCTGGTCTGGAGGCGTCCACAATGACTTCCCGGCAGGTCAGGACTACACGGAGGAAATCAGAGAAGTCTCACCACACGGACTTTCTCCTATAGAGGATCTGGAGCCCGTTGGCACCATCGTGGAATAGCAGATCCAAATAAAACTACTGTTATGTCGAGCAGGATATCCTGCTCGCTTTCTATTACATTGAAATCCTACTCAGGAAATTTCCATGATGCAGGATGGATTATAAAATGAATCCATGATTCTATAATGAAATAGAACCCATATAGGTATATAATAAATATAAAGTTACTTATAAGGGGATGATCGGATGCTTGTTGTGAAGCCTGCACTAACCAGGAAGGAAATCCGCGATTTTGTCATGCTGCCTTTTTCACTCTATGAAGGCGATGATGCCTGGGTACCACCCCTCATCTCCGACTTTCGAAAATATATCATGGGAAAGAACAATGCACTCCAGCAGGCGGGCGAAAACGAACGTGTCATTGCCTACCTGGACGGGAAGCCCTGCGGAAGGCTTCTGGTGGGCATCAATGAGGAGCTCAATGTCTACAAAGGACTTCATGACGGATACATCGCTCTCTATGAGTGTATCGAAGAGGAGGAAGTGTCCAGTAAGCTTCTTTCCTATGCGGAGGATTTTCTCCGGAAACGAGGCGTGAAAAGGATCAAAGGTCCACTGTCTCTTCCGGGTGGGGATGATTACAGAGGATTCATCATCGATAATTTCGAAGATCCGACCCTGATCATGAACACCTACAACAAGAAGTACTACAATGATCAGTTTCTTGATTACGGATTCAGGAAGTACTATGACTGCTACGCTTATAAAGCTGATTTTTCCAGGGAGTACGAGGAGCGTCTGGACAAGATCATCCCCTACGCTAAGAAGAGGTACAGGTTTACAGTCGAACCCCTGGACCTCAAGAATATGGACAGAGAAATCCGAGATGTGAAGGAAATCATCCAGAAAGCCATGCCCGAGGAATGGGAGGATTTCATGCCCCCCACCGATGAGGAAATAGAGATCATAAAGAATCAGCTCATTCCCTTTGCCGATCCCGATTTTGTCTACATCGCAAGAGACGAACATAGAAACCCCATCGGTTTCGACATTGCGCTGCCGGACTACAATCAGGTGCTCAAGAAGATGGGCGGTAGACTGTTTCCATTTGGCCTGCTCAAATTTCTGTACTATAAGAGAAAGATTGATCGTCTTAGGATCTTCACTCTGTTTGTGGTTCCTGAGTACCGGAAGAAAGGGGTCACAGCAGCCATTTATTATGAGGGAATGAAACGCGGGATTGAGCGTGGCTATCAGTTTGTGGAAGGGTCCACCATCTGGGAGTACAACAAGGCCATGATGAATGATGCGCTGGGATTTTCCGATGAGCCGTACAAGACCTATCGAATCTACTATAAGGATCTCTGAAAATTATCCTGGATCATTACCGGAAGCGGTGAGGGTCCAGGATTTTTTTGATCATGATGCAGCTGTATGGAGGCTGGTATCTTTAGTGCTTTTATTATTATCTGTATCTTTTGACAGTAAGAATACTCTTTCTTCTTGCTATAATGAAGTCATTAGTTTCAGGAGGTTATGGTGTAATGCAAAAGAAAATTTTACTGAGAAATGAAGTGGACGAAAAGAGAACCTGGGATCTTTCCGCCATCTACGGAAGCGAGGAGGAAGTCCAGGAAGCGGTGAAGGAGCTGAAGGAGCTTACAGAGAAAATCGCATCGGAGTATAAAGGAAATCTCATCAATGCGGAGAACATCAATGGCTGTCTGGATGAGATGAGAAAAGTGAATGTGCTGAGCGGACTGATTTCCAGCTACAGGTTTCTTGCGGTCAGTGTGGATATGACAAACAATGAGAATCAGTCAAAGAGCATGGAAGCATCCAATCTGCTGTCCAAAGTGAAAAGCAGGCTTTCCTTTGTGGAGGGGGAGATTCTGGAGAATGATGAATCCGTCATCGAAAAGGCCATGGAGGAAAGTGAGGAGAACAGACATTATCTGGAAGATCTTCTGAGAGACAAGCCATATGCCTTGACCATAGAAGTGGAAAAAGCGCTGGCGACCCTTGCACCAGTCATGAACGCGCCCATGTCCATCTATAATAAAGCCAAGCTTCAGGATATGGACTTCGGCACCTTCGAAGTGGAGGGAAAGGAATATCCGCTGAGCTTTGTGCTGTATGAAAATCATTACGATTACGACAACGACATGTTGGTCAGGCGTGCGGCTTTCGAAGCTTTTTCAAAGAAACTCAAGGACTATGAGCATACAGTGGCAGGGGTCTATCAGACTCAGGTTCAGAAAGAGAAAGCCATGGCGGATCTAAAAGGCTTTGACAGCGTCATCGATTATCTGCTTTTTGACCAGAAGGTGACCCGGGAAATGTATGACCGCCAGATTGATGTGATCTATGAAGAACTGGCACCACACATGAGAAAATATGCGAAGCTTCTGAAGAAGATTCATGGCATCGAAAAGATGACCTTCAATGATCTGAAGCTTTCCGTGGATCCTTCCTATGAGCCGCCCATAACCGTGGAGGAGTCCAAAGCCTATGTTATGGACGGGCTGAAGATTCTGGGGAAAGAATATACGGAAATGATCGATCGAGCTTTCCAGGAGAGATGGATCGACTTTGTCCAGAACAAGGGGAAATCGACAGGCGCATTCTGCTCGAGTCCTTATGGAAGACATCCCTTCATCCTCATCAGCTGGACAGAAAGGATGAGAGAGGTGTTTGTGCTGGCCCACGAACTTGGCCATGCGGGGCATTTCTATCTGTCCCAGCAGAACCAGAACATTTTTGATTCCAGACCATCTCTGTATTTCATCGAAGCACCATCCACCATGAATGAGATGATCATGGCCAATTATCTGCTGAAGCAGAACGAGGAGAAGAGATTCAGAAGATGGGTGCTGTCCTCCATGATTTCAAGAACTTACTACCACAATTTTGTGACCCATATGCTGGAAGCGCACTATCAGAGAGAAGTCTATAAGATCATTGATGAGGGTGGAAGTGTTCATGCGAAGAAGCTCAACGAGCTGAAGAGGCAGACACTTGAAAAATTCTGGGGTGAAGAAGTGGAAATCAATCCAGGAGCCGAGAATACCTGGATGAGGCAGCAGCATTACTACAAAGGACTCTACCCCTATACCTACAGTGCAGGACTCACCATCGCCACAGAAGTATCAAAGCGAATTCTACGTGAAGGAGAAGTGGCTGTAGAAGACTGGAAGAATGTGCTGAAGACCGGCGGGAAAATGGATCCGGTGGAACTGGCAGCCATGGCAAAGGTGGATATCACTACAGACCAGCCTTTGAAAAACACCATTGCCTATATCGGAGAAATCATCGATGAAATTGAAAAACTCACAGAGGAACTGGGTGATCATCTGTAATTTTAATAAAAGGTTTACATATTCTTGATGATTATTGATTTGATTTGCTTAATAATAGTATGTAAGAGAAGTTTTTATGGAAATGATATAGGAGTGATAGAAATTTCAGTAACTCGATGAGGACCTGATCATTACAGGAATTGCGCCAGAAAGCCCATAGCGAGCTTGCCCGGCTTCAGCCGTGGGATGAATGGCGCTTGCGTGGCAAAATATATTGCAGCTTGAATCTC
>RZYZ01000106.1 GCA_009930125.1 Clostridia bacterium
CTGCTGCGGTTGAGCAGAGACAGCTGTCTCTCCAGATTCCTGTCGGAAGGGTTCTCATCCAGCGCTTCCACGATGGCTTCTCCGATCCGCTCTCTCATTTCCGCTGCCGCCGCATTGGTGAATGTGACCACAAGCAGCGTATCGATATCCACCTTGTCTTTTGTGATCATCTGTATGATTCTTTCCACCAGAACCGCAGTCTTTCCCGACCCCGCAGCGGCGGAGACCAGAAGATTGCTTCCTCTGGCTTCTATGGCCAGGCGCTGCTCATCCGTCCAGTTATTTCCCATAATCGGCCACCTCCTTCTTCTTCATGTTTTCCCACAGCTCTTCTATGGGCATCGCCTTGAGATTTCTATAATGATTCTCTGCGATTTTCCCGTCAAACTGACAGATGCTCTTATAGGTGCAGTAGGTACAAGGAATCTTGTCCTTGTCTTTATAGGGCATGATGGAGATATTCCCATCAAAGAGCTCCTTCAGTATTGTGCCGATACTTTCTCGTACATAGTCTCTCAGAACATCAAACTCCTCTTCTGTGAGAATGATCTCCTTGTTCTTGTCCTTTCGGTTGCTGGGCGAGACCACTTCCTCGTTTTTGATTTTGGCTGGAATGACCAGAGAAAACTCATCAATGTCTCTATCCATGTTGCGGATCACTCTGGCGTCTTTCAAAAGCAGCCCTTTCAGTTTCAGACTCTCCAGGACCTTCTGCTCGATTTCCTCATCCGTCATGTTGATGCCGCCCTTGATCATGGGATTGTCCAGCCTGAAATACAGCACCGCCCCCGGCACAGCCTGGGAAGACAGAATGCTGCTCCAGTTTCGTAGGATCACATCCAGATATACCAGCAGCTGCAGCTGCAGTCCATAGAACACATCCTTGAGTGATACATCCTTGGCGGAGGACTTGTAGTCAATGATCCGGATATAGGACTTCCCGTCCATCTCCATCACATCGATCCTGTCGATTCTTCCTCGAAGAAGCGCATCTTCACCGGTTTCAGGAATCTCGATGGAAAGGGCGGGAAGGGCTTCTCCGTCTTTTCCGAATCCCAGCTCATTGAACATGGGCACGAAGCTTCCCTTTGAAATCTGCGCTGTGATGGTTTCCAGAGAACGGTTGATGATTCTCTTGACCTTTTCACCCATATGCTTATAGCGTGGTGAGCTCTTGTAGATGGTATTGGTTTTTTCGATGGCCTGGTCCACAAGCTTATCCACGGCTTCTCGTATGAACCCTTTGTCCACCTCGGACATGGCAATCTGCATGCCTCTGATATCCTCCGTGAACTGATCGATGACCTCATGCATCAGTGTCCCCACATCCGGTGCTGTCACTTCGTGCATGACCCGGTCCTTTGCCTTCAGGCCGTACTGGATATAGTAGGCGAAGGGGCAGGAGGTGAATCTTTCCAGCCTCGATACACTCAGATACAGCTGATCCCCATAGAGCGCCTTTACAGATTCTCGGGTGAGATTCTTGGAGAGATTGCTGTAGTTTAATCCTTCTCTGGATCTTCTCAGCCGGTCTCTGAAATCCTCCTCCTGACTGAACCAGTCATAGACTTCTCCCCATAAGGGATTCACCGGGTCACCCTGGTAGTTTCTTCTCATCTCCTTGATGAGCTCATTGAAGGTCGCAACCTTCCCTTCCACTTCCGTCATATCCCCGCTTTTCTTATCCATAGGATTGATGTAGGTCTCTTCCATAAGCGCCGGAAAGAGTTTCTTCACTCTGCCGATGACAAGGGAAGGTCTCTGGGATTTCCCATCCATATCCGCGCCCACATAGGAGAGGGACAGAAACTCACTTGGAATGGTGAAGGCCGTATAGACCAGAAACTGTTCATAGATGGACCTGGTCTTGGAATCGATGAAGAGGTCAAAGCCTTCCTCTTTCAGCTTTGCGATATCCTTATCCGTGATGATGCCTTCATCGGATATGGTTTTCGGAAATATTCCGTCATTGACCCCTAGTATATAAAGCCCTCTTATGCTGTCGCTCTTCACTCTGGCCACATCCCCCAGGATCACCTGATCCAGGGTGAGGGGAATGAGGGCGATCTTGTAGCTGATCATGGCCTGCCTCAGGATATCTCCATAGATTCCGATCTCCATTTTCTCGCTGCCCAGCACGTCCACCAGATCGTCAAAGATGGAAATAATCCCTTTGACCACTTCCTTGTGTTCCTTGGCGATTTCCTCATCGCCCAGTCCATTGATGATGTCCACGGACTTTTCCAGTACACCATGGTCTTCCAGATGTTCGTAGAGTATTCTCGTGATTTCCTCCACATGCTCCGCTGAAGTGATGCGCTCTCTTAGGGGTCCATAGACCGATAGGATTTTTTCCCGGATTTCATTGGTGCGCTGAAGATAGGCTTCCATAAGCTTCTCCTCATGGATATTGGGATAGGGATAGACCCAATCCTTCTGGAAACTTCCTCCTTTTATGCCATTGGCCAGAATATAGTTTTCCAGAAGGTCCACTTCCTCCGTACCGATGTGGGAGAGCCCTGTCTTAAGAAGCTTAAACAGCGCATCATAGGTGAAGCCCTGATCCGCCACCTCCACAAGGGCCAGAACATACTGGGATAGGGGACTTCCATCAATGTCTCTGCGCTTGTCCAGAAAAACAGGAATTTCGTGCTCCCGGAATACGGAAACGATGATGTTCGCGTAGGCATCGATGTTTCTGCAGAGAATCGCCAGATCCCGATATCTCAGCGAATCGTCCTCCCGGATTCTTCGTTTGATATCCAGCGCGATCTTCTCCACTTCGTCGTAGCTGTTCTGCGCTTTATAGATGCTGACGGATCTGGGTTTTTCACTGAAGCTTCTGTTGGGATAGTGAAAATACTCCGCTTCCAGATGGGCCAGTTCAGGGTTGATCCTGAATCTCAGAGGCGTCTCATCTGGAAGGATCAGAGGCTTTTCAATGGAGACGCCCGCCATTTCCGCAGCTTCGAAGATCTTTCTTTCCGTATCTTTCGTAATCTGGAAAACATCTCCTCTGTCATGATGCTTATCCAGGGTAAGGGTCAGCACGACTCTTTTCGCATTCTCCATGAGTTTCTCAATAAACTGCAGCTGCATCACGGAAAAGTCGTTGAACTCATCAATAAAGACCTCCGCATTCTTCAGAAAATCCGCTTCATGAATCCTCTCTAGAGAAAAATGCATTTCGTCTGTGTTGTCCACATATCCTTTATGGACCTCCTCTTCAAAAGCATCATAAAAGAGCAGGATGTCCTGAAACTTCTGAATCAGCTCCTGGTCTTCCGACTCCTTTATGGTCTTTCTGAGCTCCTCCATATCCATGTCGTATCTTTTCATCTCATCCACAAGACTTTTGGCCATATCGATGAAACCGGGCTTTCCGGCCACCGCTTTGAAGAGCTTCAGATGATCCTTGATGTCACTCATGGCTTTGGTCATCAGCATGCTTTTTCCGGTGTCTGAAATGAGGGCGTGGGTAGCCCCACCCACCGTCGCAAGGATTCTCCTTGTCATAGTGCCGAAACTCATGACCGATACCTTGAATACACTGGTCTGTCCCAGCTCTTTCAGCACTTTCTGCTCCGCTCTGAAGGTATACTGGTCCGGAACCAGAAGAATCATGTTTCTGTCCGGATGCCTTTTCATCTCTTCTCTTATTTCATCATAGATCTGGCTGGTCTTTCCACTTCCGCCGAGGCCATAGATCAGTTTAAGACTCATTGTTTCACTTCCTTCGTCATTATCTTTACTCACTAGTCTCATTATACTATAGGAACTATCCCGAAAAACGGACATTTCAGAGAGAACATGGTTTATCGGCACTTATCGGCACTGCGAAGGACCAAAAAGCCGAAATCTATTGACACTGGTCCATCCCATTGCTATAATGTGTTTTGTGGTAATTTAATAGTAATCACTTCGGTTTGGAGAACTACTCAAGAGGCCGAAGAGGCGCCCCTGCTAAGGGCGTAGGTCGGGTAACCGGCGCGAGGGTTCAAATCCCTCGTTCTCCGCCATAAAAGACATATCTCTCAACGATGAGAAGATATGTCTTTTTTCATTCTTTCAACTGTTATTATGACTATGATACACCCTGATATAAGAGGAGAGATTCGTTCATGCTGGAAAAAACATTTGGCCATAAAAAACCTGATGTGAGCTATCAGGAGCGTACAGGTGCCTATGGCATCGGATTTTCAGCCGATGGCAGGGTCCCTGTGGCAATGACCCATCTGCATAATGGAGAGAAGGGGTACTTCCTTCTTGGCGGTGAGATTGAGGCTTCTGAAAGTCACGCTGATTGCATCATCAGAGAATCTCTGGAAGAGGCAGGCCTTGGTGTTGTTCTGAAAGAGCTCATCTGCAGAGGTGATTATTATCACTATGTGCACAGAATGCAGCAGGATTTTCACGGCATCGGCTATTTCTACTATATGGAAATCGGTGAAATACTTTCTGAACCGACTGAGCCGGATCACCTTCTGGTATGGCTGACCCTTCCTGAGATCAGCGAGAAACTGTTTTTACCCCACCAGGTCTGGGCGGTGGAAGAGACCTATAAGTTTCTTCGCAGCAGGAACCTCCGATAATTGAGGTTCACGCCCCTATACACGAAGCGCATTGCTTCCAAAACTACCCACTCACTTAAAAACCATCTCGAAAAGAGATGGTTTTTAAAGTGCAGAGAAACTGCTTCCATATGGGAAAAAAGGCTCACCGGATGGTTACCCTCTCCGGTGAGCCGCTTCTTCCTATTACACGCTATTTCTGCTCTGCAAGAAATGCATCGATCTCTTCCTTAGTTGGAAGGGATGGCTGTGCGCCCAGTTTCAGGCAGGTGAGTGCTCCAGCTGCGTTGGCGATTCTGGCAGCTTCTCTTAGATCTCCGGTGTCCACGAAGGCATTGGCAAGAACGCCAGTGAATGCGTCTCCTGCTGCGGTAGGATCAACGGCTTTGATCTTGAATGGTGGAACCATTTCGTCATATCCCTCTCCATAGAGATAAGATCCTCTTTCTCCCATCTTCAGCACCACGTACTTGGCACCGTTTCTCTCCTGAAGCTTCTTGGCAGCTTCTCTTGCGCTGTCCTGATCCTTCGGATAGATTCCTACGAGGGCTTCCGTTTCCGTTTCGTTTGGAGACAGGATGGTGACAGGAGGCAGACCTTCCAGATCGTACTTCTGGGCTGGACCTGCATCAAGAACGGTGATAATGCCTTTTTCATTGGCAATCTCAATGGCTCTCTTGTTTGTTTCAAATGGAATTTCAAACTGAAGAAGAACCGCATCGAATGGATCTTTGAATGCTTCATCCAGCTGATCTGGTGGTGTCTTCATATTTGCACCCGGGAAGATGATGAGGCGGTTCTGTCCGTTGTCTTCCAATGTGATGGCAACAAATCCGCTGTTTTCCCCTTCCTTTTCGATGACATGTTTCGTATCGATTCCAGCCTCGGTCCATTTGTTCAGAAGATACTCTCCATTGGTATCTTTTCCGATGGTGGCATAGGCAGAAACCTCTGCACCCGCTCTTCTTGCCGCAACTGCAGCATTGCTTCCCTTACCGCCAGGTGCATTGCTGTAACCATGCCCTAGTACACTCTCACTGGGTTTTGGTGCTCTCTCGCAGCGAAGAATCAGATCCATCATTACACTACCTACAAGTAAAATCTTAGCCATGATACCCCTCCCTGAATTTTATTATTTCTGTGTAAACATTATCATCAACAGAAATTTCTGTCAATTGCTTGAATAGCGAAAACGACAAAGTGTAATGATCCAATTAATCGTCTGAAACTATTGCAATGACTAGTTATGAGAAATTTACGCCAGCATCATCAATGATATCAGGTTACTATATTCACAGAAATTTCACGGTTACCGTACGCTCCTCTTCCGGCATTTACATTCTGAAATTTTCCGATTTCATAAAACATCTGTCTCTATCTGGCAAACAGACCGATTTTGTAAA
Organism: Clostridia bacterium; assembly: GCA_009930125.1. Lineage (GTDB taxonomy): Bacteria > Bacillota > Clostridia > Clostridiales > Clostridiaceae > Proteiniclasticum. The sequence goes on from RZYZ01000106.1 coordinate 5,975, forward strand.
CCTTGCCATTGATATTTTCGTAAAAATCAGGGAAAACATTGCATTTATTTTTTTCCTGATGTAAGATAGGCTCAATAATTTAATTGCGTTGAAAAGAAATAGTATCTTATGCAAAACTTCCAGAGAGTTTTTGGTTGGTGTGAAAAAACAGTGGAGCATGGGGGAACACATCTTTGAGCTGTACTTGCAAAATGAAAAGAGTAGTGAGTACCGGGAATCCTTGTCATCCGTTATCAAGACTAGAGTATGATTGTACTCGAAGAGGTCAGTTTCCGTGAGGAGCTGATGAAATAAGGTGGAACCACGAATGATATCGTCCTTAGTCTATTTAGACTAAGGACTTTTTTATTTGAATTTCATGCAGTTAAATAAAAAAGGAGGAAAAAGAAATGAAAAAAATCATCACACTACTAATGGGACTGGTACTACTTGCAGGGTGCAGCAGCCCAGCGGACAACAATGAAGATACTTATGACGCTCTGATGGAAAAGGGTGAAATCGTCGTGGGCCTTGATGATACCTTCGTGCCCATGGGGTTCAGAAACCAGCAGGGAGAACTGGTGGGATTCGATGTGGATCTGGCCAAAGAAATTTTTGATAGAATCGGCATCACACCCAAATTCCAGCCCATCGACTGGTCCCTGAAGGAAAGTGAATTAAACCGCGGAAACATTGACCTGATCTTCAATGGCTATACCATCACCGATGCAAGAAAAGAGAAAGTGAATTTTTCAGATCCGTACATGGATAACACACAGATCATCATCACCATGGCTTCCTCCGATATCATGTCCAAGGAAGACCTGACAGGTAAAGTGGTTTCCGTGCAGAAGGAATCCAGCGCCTACGATGCCGTATCCGGTGAAGAAGGGGTTGTTGAAAACCTGAAGAACGGTGAACTCATCACCTTCGACTCCAACCTGGACCTTTTCATGGACCTGGAAGCTGGCAGAAGCGATGCCATCGTTCTGGATGAGGTTTTCGCAAGATATGTGCTTCTTTCCAAGAACATCGAGGAATATCGAAT
>RZYZ01000421.1 GCA_009930125.1 Clostridia bacterium
ACTGTCATGGCAGAAACAGGTATGAACTCAGAAAGTCCGTGAATCATGGGTATATTGCGTCACTTTTGTCCATGATTGTATATATTTTTAAGAATCATTTGCTACTCCTTTCAGCACATCCTTCAGGATGCACTCTGTCTGATATGTTTCATGGTGTACAGATTCTCCAATAATCCTCACATTGAACGAATTCCATGATAAATTACCTTTCTCTATTTCTTTCCGATGAAGAGCAGATGATTGCTTCTTCCAAGCATTTCCGGTTTCTCGCAGGTGTAGTAATGATAGTCCAGATATTTTGCGTAAGAGATTTCATCAAGGGCATTCACCTCGTCCTGCATCAATTCCGTGACCCCATCTGATGCCACTTCTCCGATCACTCTGATGCCCGCTGATTGCAGCATGTCTCTGCACTGGTCCAGCGTAAAGAAGACAAAGGGGAAATCATGCACTTTGAAGGTATCATGATCATAAGTGTTCTCCATAAAAAAGTTCTTCCTGTTTTTAAACTCCGTGAGAATGACCATGTCATTACTGATGAAGGAGAAGAACAGGGTTCCACTGTCTTTCAGTACTCTCTTCGCTTCACTGATGCATTGTCTTCTGTCTTCCTCTCTGCTTAAATGATACAGTGGCCCAAACAGAAGAACGATGTCAAAGGAATTATCTTCATACATGGACAAGTCCATGGCATTCCCCTGAATCAGCGACAGGTTCATCTCTTTCGTCAGTTTCTTTCTGAATGCCCGGATGTTCGCTGACGAAAGTTCCAGTGCATCCACGTGGTACTTCTTCCTGGCAAAGTGAACGCTGTATTCTCCCGCACCTGCGCCGATGTCAAGAATCCTCATTCCAGGTTTAAGATACTGCTCAATGTATCTCACGGTGGTGAGAAATTCCACGCGAGCTGCCTGAGACCAGTTCAGTCTGGTATCCTCCTGAAAGATTTCATAGGTTGCCGCAATTCGTTCCAATTCATCTTCCATGTTCTTCAGCTTCTCAAAATCCATTAGCACGCCTCCTCCCCTTCACTTCACTAACTATTCTTCCATCTCATCCCGAAATTCCAGAATATCACCAGGCTGGCAGTCCAGCGCTCTGCAGATGGCATCCAGAGTTGAAAAACGCACCGCTTTGGCCTTTCCCGTCTTCAGATTCGAAATGTTGGCCATGGTGATGCCCACACGTTCCGACAGTTCTGTGACACTCATCTTTCTTCGGGCAAGCATGACATCTAAGTTTACTATGATTCCCATCTCTTCACCTCTTACACGGTGAGATCATTTTCTTCTTTGATCTCAAGCGCCTTTCTTAACAGTTCTTCCAGAATTCCGCTGATGAGTCCGATCATCAGGGAAGCCAGCATGATGAGGATGCCCAGCAGTGCGATGCCCGGGGCCATATCCACTAGAGTATTGAGTATGAGCC
>RZYZ01000422.1 GCA_009930125.1 Clostridia bacterium
GAGATGCGCTGTTGAGTTGTTCCAGGTCATCCCCATATTCAACAAGAGCGCTGTTGTAGGCATTGACGCCCGCATTATACTCCCCCTGGGCCTGAGCCAGCTGTCTTTCTCCGTCTCTGATTCTCTGCTCCGCATCGGCCACACGCACTTCGTAGTTCTTCTTCTCTGTTTCCAGGGTGGCTTCCCCTTCCACGATCTGGTCTCTGGCTGCCGCCAGTTCCGCTTCGCCTTCGGCGATCTGCTTATTATAGTTCTCCTCCTCTCTCTTCAGCTCCTCCTTGCCTTCATCCAGCTGTTTTACAGCCTGGGCTTTGATGTCATCCAGTCTAAGGATTGCCCGGTCTGCACCCAGATTTTCCAGTTTATTCATGATGACTTCCACTTTCTTCTCGTAAGCTGAAGAATAAGAGTTGAGCTCTTTTGCTCCTTCCACGGTAACGAGAAGTTCCAGATATACCGGGTAGAGAAATTCTTCTTCCACGGTCATCATAAAGAGATTCACCTTGCCGCTTCCGATGTCGGATGCATCCTTGTCAAAGGTCAGGTAATAGGGCGATACCGCTTTTCCTACCACCTTGAACTCCGTGCTTCTCAGCTTGTCGGAAAGGTCCTCTTTTTTTCCGGAGGAGACGGTGATGGTGTCTCCCACTTCGATGCCGTGGTCGATGTTCTGGCTTTCCTCGATGATACACTCACCGATCTTTTCCGGCAGTCTTCCTTCCACGATTCTGGGCATATTGATGAAGTCTCTGTCCTTCGCATCGTCGGGCACAGAATGGATTCTGAAAACAAGCTCTGCGGAACCCACGACGGAAGTCACATCCTGAAAATAGGACGTGGCGACGCTTTCCACTCCGTCCACTTCCCGCACCGCTTCCAGATCTTCCTCCACGAAGCCCATGGTGGAAAGAAGACGGATGTCCATCATGTTGTAGGCGTCATAGTACTGGTCCGCAGTATATTTCATATTGGGCGCAGCGGTCTTGATTCCTGCAAAGAAGGCGGAACCGATGGCCACGATGGTGAAGATGGAGATGAACCTGCCTGGATATTTCACGATCTGTCTGAACGCGTCCTTTAAGAGTGATTTCTTCATGATTACCACTCGATCCTTTCGATGCCCACAGGTTCCTGGTTGTCGATGACGCTGTCCACAAGACCGCTTTTAATCTTGATGACCTTATCACCCATGGGAATCAGCGCGAGATTATGAGTGATGACTATGACCGTGATATTTCTCTTTTTGCAGGTCTCCTGAAGAAGCTTCAAGATGGAGCGTCCGGTTTCATAGTCCAGGGCGCCTGTAGGTTCATCACATAAAAGCAGCTTCGGATTCTTCGCCAGAGCTCTGGCGATGGCGACTCTCTGCTGCTCCCCACCGGAGAGCTGAGAGGGAAAGTTCTTTTTTCTTGAGGTAAGTCCTACAC
>RZYZ01000423.1 GCA_009930125.1 Clostridia bacterium
GTCTTAGTAGGGGCAATGGCATGCGCTGAGCTTGGGGTCATACTCGCCTACTGGAAACAGACTGGCGTTTAATCACCCAAGAATCCCATTGCTTTAGCTGTGGGAGTGTCAATTCCATCTATATGAGTGTAATTCTGTTTTCATTCTACACCTGAATCTGGATGCACTCTTACTTTACCCTATGTTATCCGTATTTTACGGATTGCCTATTAAGGCCACGTGAATAAATTTGAAATATTGGATTTGCAATTTGCTAGGATCCCTTACGTTCCTGGTCCTGGTCCTATCATAAAAGCCTGATTCTTTCGAATCAGGCTCCTATTTGTCTGTTTCTGACTATGAAGTTTTACTGAATATACTTCTGCTTTCTCTTGGAAAGGAGAACGACTCCACCTGCCAGCATCAGGATACCCATGACCATTGGCATGGTGGTATCCGTCTCACCGGTTGCAGGATATTTTCCTGTTTTGCTTGCCAGTACGAATACGGAGAAATCCTTTGTCTGGGTTTCCACGACCTTACCGGAAAGCTTGTAGCTCAGCTTTTCAAGTTTCTTGTCTGATTTTTCATGGAACAGAAGCAGTCCCTTGGTGGAAAGCTTGCCTACGGGCAGATGAAGCGTTACGGCTACCTTCGGCTGCACTTCGATTCCATCCACAGTGAAGTGGATTTCATAGGCATTGGTGGTGTAACCAGACAGTTTATAATCCACTGGCTTCACAACGAGAACAGGTTTTTCATCAAATGCTCCTACTGGAACCGTGACCATGACATCCGTCTTATCGTCTTTCAGCACATATGCTGTCTCGCCTGTGCCTGGTTCTTCTACAGGCTCCAGAGCTTCTATGGCTGCAAGCAGCGCTTCAGAAGCATCGTCCACTTCTTCCTGGGTTGCAAATTCATCTTCCAGGATTGCCTTCGCGGCTGCAATAGCTTCCTGTAATGCTTCTGCACTTTCTTCTGTCATATCTTCCAGTGAGAGCAGTTCCGCTGTTTCCAGAATCTCTTCCAGTTCAGCCTTATCTGTTGCCTTGGCTGCCAGCGTAACCTCACTTCTGTCTCTGACACGGATTCTTGTTCCGAGTGGATCTATAGAGGAAAGTCCTATGGCATTGACGAAGTCGCCTACTTCTATGTCAGGCATGACAACATCCGTACCGATGTATCCGTCTATAAACACTCTGACTGGAACTCCGCTTGCGTCTTCCACGTGGATGGCTTCAATGATGCCTTCCACCATTTCAATCTCTCTTACAATACCTTCCACCTGAACCAGAAGTCCGAGGTTATAGGATACTTCAGAGGTCTGCATCATCTTCGGCTGAACCTTTACTACAGGTTCATCCATGACCTTCACGCTGCTGATGTTCAGCTGGTGTTCTCCCTGATAGGAAGAAGTGATACCAGTGATTTCCAGCATGGTTCC
>RZYZ01000424.1 GCA_009930125.1 Clostridia bacterium
GTTTAGGCAGATCATTGTAGGACTGGACGATGTTTGAGAAATGCTCGCAGAAAAGCGTCTCTGACGTAGGTCTGATACAGAGCCTTTCCGCAAGAGGCTCAGAACCGCCATGGGTGACCCATGCCACTTCCGGTGCAAATCCTTCCACATGGTCCTTCTCTTTCTGAAGCAGGCTCTCTGGAATCAGCATAGGCATGTAGACATTCTCATGACCTGTCTCCTTGAACTTTCTATCCAGATACCCCTGAATATTTTCCCATAAAGCATATCCGTAAGGTCTTAAAATCACCGCTCCCTTGACTGTGGAGTACTCGATCATCTCCGCTTTCTTGACGATATCCGTGTACCACTGGGCAAAATCCACATCCATAGGTGTGATGGCTTCAACCAGTTTTTTGTTGTTACTGTTCTTGCTCATTTGTAAACCTCCCTAAAAATAAAAAAAAGCATCAATCAAAGGGGCCGAATCTGCTCCGGCGGTACCACCCTAATTGATACTTGTGTATCCACTCTCAAGTATAACGGCTTTCCCCGCTCAGTCTTTCTGAGAAACTCCAAGACAGGTTCCGAAAACTTTCCCTGAGGGCTTCCACCATTTCCCTCTCTCTGTAAAGGCAGGACTTTCGTACTGGTTCTTTTCATCGTTTATATCATTATGATTCTATAGGAAAAAGAGGCAACGGTCAACTAGTTTTTTTCAGCTGTACATATTCCATTTCCGTCTGTTTGCAAGGAAATAAGGCAAATCACGCCCTTACGAGATCCCATTTCAGGTACGCTACAGAACCCACCAGGTCTTGTATCTGGGATCCAGATACAGGGTGTATCTGTCCTTTCGTCTTTTTCTTCTTCCATCCAGATGATAGGTCTGCTCTTTCAGACCATTCTTATCCTCAATCGTTACATAGTGGATCTTCTCCACGTCCACTGTGACATATCTGGCCCGATCCACGGCATAATATCTGAATTTCAGCGGATAGACCCTGCCGTCCTTGCTGTAGGTGATTACTTCACAGGGATATTTCTTAACTGGGCACATGACACCACCCTCTTCTTCTTTCACCTTCATAATAGAACTTATATTCTTTTTTGTCAATATAAACGGATTTACGCAACATTATGCCCATATATTGATTTTCTGAGTAAGTTACCCACAACATATTGTGGATACTGTGCATAACCTTTGTATTCCTTATGAACATTGTTTCCTATTCTTTTCCAGAATATGAAAAGAGAGCCATTTCGGCTCTCTACCATGCTCTACTTGATGTATTTGGTTGGGTTTACTGTGCTTCCACCCATTCTGATTTCAAAATGAAGGTGGCTTCCTGTGGATCTTCCGGTGCTGCCCATCTTTCCGATGACATCTCCCTGCGTTACACTCTGTCCCACGCTTACATTGATGGAGCTTAGGTGTGCATAGGC
>RZYZ01000425.1 GCA_009930125.1 Clostridia bacterium
CTATCATGCAGATGGCGAAGGCTATGCAGACGAAGTAGTTCTACGGGCGGATCAGATTACAACGCTGGAGGATCTGCTCTGTTTCAGTGTAGAGCTTCATCGAGGTGAGGTGCTGGGGATCGGCGGATTATCGGATTGTGGCATGCACACTCTGGGAAAAGCCTTGTTCGGTGCGGAGAAAGTGCTTGATGGAAAGGTAACTCTGGCAGATGGCACCGTCATTGACAATACGAAGAAAGCAGTCAAGCATAAGATGGCTTACCTTTCGAAAAACCGAGATCGTGAGTCTCTGGCACTGAATGCCACTGTGAAGGAAAATATAGTCAGCATTGCCCATGACATCAATAAAGTTTTCGGGCCTATCCTGTCATTCAGGAAAGAGTCACAGTATGCTAGAAAACAAATTGAAGACTTATCTATCAAATGTGCATCAGAGAATCATCTGGTGAGTACACTGTCCGGTGGAAACAAGCAGAAAATTGTTTTTGGGAAGTGGATTGGCGTTGGATCGGATATTCTCATCATGGACTGTCCCACACGAGGTGTGGATATCGGGGTAAAGGCAGCGATGTATAAACTGATCTATGAAATGAAGAAAAGCGGGAAGTCCATTCTACTTATCAGTGAGGAGCTTCCGGAACTGATTGGGATGAGTGATCGGATCATCATCATGAAAGACGGCGAAATCAGTGCTGAGATTCACAGAAGTGAAGGATTCAGCGAACATAAACTGATAGATGCCATGTTGTAGGAGGAAGAAATGAAGGAGAAAATAAAACGGTTAAATGAACAGCAATTCTTCATTCGTCTGATGCCGATCGTTCTGCTGGCTGTCATGGCCATTGGATTCAACATCGCTACGGATGGAAAATTCGGGGATGTCCGAAATCTCAAACTCATCGTCACCCAGGCGGTTATCATTGGTACGGTGGCAACCGGTGCGGTGTTCATATTCGGGACAGGGAATGTGAGTATTGCTCTTGGCGCTACCACAGCAATAACAGCTGCCGTCATGAGCAAGGCATATCTTGCTACAGAATCCGTACCTGTGATGATCCTTTCTGCGATTGCTGCGGCTACCCTGATTATGATAGCCACAGCAGTACTGAGCACCGTGCTGAGAGTTTCTGTCATGTTCGTATCTATAGTGGTCATGATTCTATTCCAGGCTATCATGCAGACAATTCTGGGCGCTGGAACCTTAACACTGCCCTATGAAATGACATCAGCACTTACCAATGCGAATTTTCATTACATAGCTTTTGGAGCCTACTTCATTCTGTGTGCGGTACTCTTTCACTTCACCGGAATCGGACGCTCCATAAAGTTTCTGGGGTCCAATAGAATCTCTGCTGAGCAGAGCGGCATTTTCATGAACAAGTACCTGATGATTGCATTTGCTGTATCGGGTATAGGGATTG
>RZYZ01000426.1 GCA_009930125.1 Clostridia bacterium
GAAGGCGATGATGGTCAGAATCACTCCGATGGAAATGAGAATGACTCCGACTGGTGGTATGAAGATGCCGCCTTTTGGCAGAAACAGCAGAGAGTCTTCCGCTCTGAAGATCATTTCCCGGATGGCTTCCGCGAATATGGTGATGACAACAACGATGGCTGCCAGAATCCCGAAGAACTTCATTCTTCCAGGCTTTCTGATTTTTTTCTCTTTGCCCTCGTCCGCCACAAGAACCTCATCTACTTCGATGATTTCATTCTCCTCGTGTTTCACAGGCTTTTCTTCCTGGACTTCTGGTAAGGATTCAAAGGTTTCCTCTCCCAGTGTCACTTTCTCTTTTTCATGATTTGGATCATTGGTGTTTTTCATGATGCACCCCCGACTATTTTATGTTTTTTTATGGCAGATTCTTTCCGATGGATGCCTTATAGACAGACAGCCATTCTTCCTGAGTGAACTGGATCTTCAGTGCATCCATGGCATTTCTGATACGTTCGATCTTTCCGGATCCCACGATGGGCAGAATCTTTCCTGGATGACTGGTCAGAAACGCAAAAGCCAAGGTATCCAGTCTTGTCTCTCCGTACTTTTCTCCGATGGCAAGCAGTACGCTTCTCACATTCTTCACCCGCTCGGAATCTCCTGTGATGAGTTCTCCTCCTGCCATGGGAGACCATGCCATGGGATAGAGTCCTCTTGTCATGAGATGGTCCATGGTGCCGTCCTGAAACACATCCAGATGCAGCGGTGAAATCTCCACCTGATTGGTCACCAGGGGATATTCCGTATAGGAGCTCAACATCTCAAATTTGGTGCTCTCGTAATTGGAAACACCGAAGTTTCTTACTTTTCCGGAATCATAAAGCTGTCTGAATGCTTCACTGACTTCAGCCGGATCCATGAAAGGGGATGGTCTGTGAATCAGAAGAAGGTCCAGATAATCTGTTCCGAAATTCTTCAGTGACCTTTCCGCTGACTGGATGATATGCTTTCTGGAATTGTCATAGTGATGGGTCTCATACTGCGGTCTGTTTTCACAGGGAAACACGATGCCGCATTTGGTCACGATGGTCAGTTTCTCCCGGAGTCCCTTCTTCAGCTTCAGCGCCTCTCCAAAGGCTTCTTCACAGGAAAACCCGCCGTAGATGTCTGCCGTATCCACCGTGGTGGTGCCCAGGTCCATGACTTCTTCCGTAAAATGAAGCAGCTCCTCTTTGGTCATTTTCCAGTCCATGAGTCTCCAGTGGCCATGTATGATCCGATCCATGATCAGGGTATCGGATAATCTTACTTTTTCCATTTCCCTCCTCCTTATTCTTATCCTCTAAATTACTGTTATGTACATTATATCCTTTTTTCAGTGCACTTATCAATTTTTACCATGAATCCGCCTGCTGTTTCCGATTCCTTTTCCATG
>RZYZ01000427.1 GCA_009930125.1 Clostridia bacterium
GAAGTTCCTATTGTAATGAAATTCGAAAGAAGGGTAAGACCTGCCTTACTCTGTTTGAATTCTGAGGTATTGATATTTGCCATATTGTCTGTGGCTGAATCCCTAGTCTTTTCAAAGAGTTCTTCAAAGTCTTTTCCGTCTAGCTTATATCCTGTTGCCATCAGCATTCTCCAATTTTTCTTCTAGAATCTTCACCTTCTTGGACAGTTCTTGAACTGCCTTGAAAAGAACTCCAATGGAATCAGACATAGAAACAGTCTTACCATTCACACCAAGAAGTTCCTTTGGTGAATCCTCTGCAATGATTCCTATGTGAGTTTGTTTTCTCTTGTCAGACTTGTACTTGAATGAAACAATCTTGAGGGAGTCTATGATCTCAAGACCACTGTCCTCATAGTCCTTGATGTCCTTCTTTTTCTTTCTTGAAGAGGTAACATCGAAGGCATCAGCATAGACTGTTCCAGAAAAATATCCATGACGATACTTTATTGTACTTGTACCAATATCCCTTGTTCCAGTTGCATCTGGACGAACAGCATAGGTATAGAGAGTTCCATTGAGTTGTTGAGCTTCACCACCACTTCTCAGGAGTCTCAGATCCACATAGGTCTTGACTGCCTTCTCGGTAGGAATGGAACTGTCGCTGTTCCCAGAAAGAGTTCCATCAGTGTCCTTGTCAGCTCCATCCAGCTTGTCAGCATCGAATCCATTCCCAGAACCCTGCTTGATTCCATGAGGAACTGTAGTCTCTTCTGATCCAGTAGTAAGATTCTTATGATCAGAAAGAGCTGTATTGGTAGCATCAAGATCCTTTTTTCTTACAGCATGGAGATCATCGCGAGGATCATCCTCATTAGTGAGTTTTGGATAGGTACTGAAATTCTTGAGTGCTGTTACTTCCTGTTCCTCATCAGTAGACATCATAGTTCCCTTGGTGAGGACTACATCTGCATCTGGAACAGTGACTGATCTGTTGGCTGTCAGATTTGCTGGTTGGATGATTACAGCATAGCTTCCTGAGCCATTGCTATTTCCCCTGATGACTATTCCATCCTGACCACTGGCTCTCCTGAATGAAGTTCCATCTGAATTTCTCAGTTCCTTCTTTCCAGTGATAGTCTGCTCGGTGTCGATGGTTGCCATTGTTCCTGTACTGAGGGTTGTATTTCCATTTGCAAGAGTGAGGACTCTGTTTCCATTCAAGACTGCTGTGGTGACAGTGACAAAATAACCGTCAGCTCCTCCAGCTCTTCCTTGAAGAACAATAGCATCTTGACCACTAGCTCGTTCAAAGCGAGTTCCATTTGTATTTCTAAAGGTCTTAGCTTCAGGAACAATAGGATTGATAGCCTTTTCCCAGATCTGCTTGATTGCATTCTCAATAGTGAGAAATCCAAAGGTGTCATGAGAATAGTAT
>RZYZ01000107.1 GCA_009930125.1 Clostridia bacterium
CTGCGTATCTTCCTTGCTCTGGAACACTTTCCTGAGCTGAGTGATGCTGTCTGTGACCTTGTGGGATAAGCTGCTTGTCATCTGGCTTAGTTTCTCTTTCATGTCTTTTTCTTCTGCGACATCTTTGTGCGGGATGATTCTTCTCTCTTCCTCTGGTACATTTGCATCGAAGCTGAAAGAGGAATCTTCTTTCTTACTTTTCTGAACGGTCGCTGCTGCAGAAGCTGCATGGGTTCTTACGGGTGCACTGACCTCTGATTCTTTATCAGAGGAAGTCAGTCGGATGGTTTCCGGTGCTCTTTCAGGTAATGGCTGCGCTGTCATTTTCTGGCCTTTTCTGGCCATGATTCTGGCCTGCCTGGTTCTGTATTTTGATACAGTATAGATGTAGTCCAGATATATGGCTCCTATGACTTTTGCCCCTGCCACTGGATCATTTCCGAGATTATATAGTCTCAGATACTTCTGGATATGCTCCAGAGGCTTATTTGTGATTCCATAGAGGTCCTTGCTCATTTTCATCGCATCGATGAATGAGATATGGACTTCTTTGTCCAGTTTGATGTTCAGATAGGTATGAGTGAAGGGCTGATTATAAATGATGATGGGCAGATCGCCAGCATATCTCAGAAAACGGCCCACAGCCTGATTCAGTGTGAGGCTGTATTTCTTGAGAAGCGGATCCTTCGGATCGATGGGGATGAACAGGGAATCAACCATTTTGTTCTTCATGTATTTCACTGCCTGAATGGAAGTGACGGTATCACTGTATGGATCTTCCGATGTTCTGTTCAGGTGAAAGGTCACAAATTCGCGATAGAGTGGGTAAGCTTCGAATTCTTCGATGATTTCCCCTTTGTGATTGAAAAGGGCATCTTCCATAATGACCTGCTTGTAATTCATACGGTCTGGTGAATAGATGTAGTCTTTCAGAATATAGAAAAGGGATATCATCATTCCGAAAATAATGTAGATGATGGCGTAAGTGATTTCTGCCCGATCGTACCGGTTGTTAAAGTATAGGAATACAATTAGCAGCAACAGGAAGCTATAGAAAAATATAAACTTCTTGTTGAAAATTCCTTTAACAATATTCATGTAATAATGCCTCCGCTGAGTGTATTTATGCTCACTTGTTCTAAATCAGCTTCTGTGACTAAGTGAATCAATACTTGTATTATATTATGATTTGGGTAAAACATAAAGAAAATGCGCAAATTCTCTTAGGAACTGGTAAGAATAGGCAGTTTCACCGTAATGGAGATTCTGCTTTCGCTGATCTTCTCCGCATAGATCTGACCACCGTGCATATGGACGATGCTTTCGGAAATGGCCAATCCCAGGCCGCTTCCGCCGGTTTCACTGGAACGGGATTTTTCGAGGCGGTAAAAACGCTCAAACATTTTGGTGATCTCTTCATCGCTGATTTCATCGATGGCATTCTCCAGGGTCACCGTCGCAAAGCTGCTGGCATCGATTCCCTTGACGGAGAGAAGAATCGGTTCATCCGTGTGCGTATACTTGATGGCGTTGGAAATCAGATTTTCGAAAAGCCTCACAATCTGAGGTACATCAGCATAGAGAACGATGTCCTTCGTGGCGATGTTCTTGCTGATGGTCAGTCCCTTCTCTTCCGCCATGGGAATCATTTCCTCAATAAGCTGGTCCAGAAGATCCACGAGATTCACGGCTGTGAAATTCGGTTTGTTGTCCGGGCTCTGCAGCTTCGTATATTCAAAAAGCTCGTTGATCAGCTGCTTCAGTCTTTCTGATTTGGAATAAGCGATTTCGATATAGTCATCCTTCTGCTCAGGTGAAATCCTTTTGGACTTCGCCAGGCCGAGATATCCGATGATGGAGGTCAGTGGGGTCCTCAGGTCATGGGATACGTTTGTGATCAGTTCCTGCTTCGTCTTCTCCAGATTCCGTTCCTCTTCGATTTTCTGATCAATGTCCCTGGCCATGATGTTGATGCTTTTCGCCAGATGGGTGAGCTCATCATTTCCCTTCACAGGAGCGGTGTATTTCAGATTACCGGTGGAAATGATCCTGACGGTATTGGAGAGTTCCTGTATGTAGTCCATCTTGTTTTTGGTCAGGATGAGAAATCCCGAGATGAAAAACAGGAATGCGATGAAAAGGGCCAAGGAACTGTTGTAGCTGTAAGTAGGGGTGGTCTGGATATCCGCAATGGGGGTGTCTTTGATGATCAGATAGATATCCCGCTTAAGGAAGTTCATGGGATACACAAAGACGAGCTCACCGGCAGACTGGCTGTCGATGTTGTCGCGGCGATAGAAATCAATGTCGTAAGCGGATTTGATGACATTGAAGATATCCACGGAATTTTCCATGACGTTTTCGGTCTTGTAGATCATATCACCGGACAGATCCGTCACAAGAACCTTCAGAGTACTGGTTCTTGAGAAATCTTCAATGAGATTCTCCATGGCAGTGTGCAGGTTGAACTGCTTGGAATCCGGATCGTTTTCCGAGGGATACCGTGCATTCTGTCTCATTTCATCCGTGATGTCTTCTTCTTCCTTATACCTCAGATCATTGAGCATCCGTTCGGCAATATCTTCTGCAGAAGAGGAAATGTCATCAATTCCCTGTTCATAGGAGATGGACTGCTGATAGGTCACTTTTCTGGTCATGTTGAACGTGATGTTATAGGCGAGAAATGCTAAAACCAGACAAAAGGCAACAGCAAAAATCAGCTCAAGCTGAATGTTGCTGCTGATTTTTGCGCGTATGAAGTTATCCAGAGATGCAAAGAGATGATCCAATCTACTGTCTGGCTTCTTCGTAACAGGTTTTCTTTGTTTCTTGAGCCTATTTTTCAACTTTATATCCTACTCCCCAAACAGTTTTGATGTATCTAGGATTTCTCGGATCGTCTTCGATTTTCTCTCTGAGTTTTCTGATATGAACCATGACGGTGTTTTCTGACTCCAGGAATTCTTCCTTCCATACATTCTCGTAGATCTTTTCCACCGACAGAACGATTCCTGTATTTCGGGTCATATATTCGAGCATATCGAATTCAGTCTTGGTCAGTTTGATCAGATCATTACCTTTCTTCACTTCTCTGGTATTGATGTTGATGGTGATGTCATCCAGAGTCAGAACATTGTCGTTTCGTGGTCTTTCTGAGTTCAGTGTATAGTATCTTCTCAGCTGGGATTTCACACGGGCAATGAGTTCTAGTGGATTGAAAGGCTTTGTGAGGTAATCATCTGCCCCTGACGTCAATCCCATGATCTTGTCCATGTCCTGACTCTTGGCAGAAAGCATGATGACGGGCATGTTCTTGGTCTTTCTCAGTTCCATGCATGCCTGAATACCATCTTTTTTGGGCATCATGATGTCCAGGATGATCAGATCCACATGGTTTTTCTCCACGACCTCCAGTGCCTCCACCCCGTTGGTGGCTTTTATGGTCTCATATCCTTCATTGGACAGATAGATCTCTATCAGATCTCTGATTTCCTTTTCATCGTCTACGATGAGTATCGTCTGTTTATCCATTCTTTTCCTCCAAAATAGTAATTGTCCTGGTTCATCTGTATTTGATGCTTATCCGTATACTATGTTATCTTCTTTCTATCATAGCGACCACATCTTAAATTCGTTAAGGAAAAACCTTAAAACTTGGTGAAACTAAGGCATTTCCATCTGAAAACCAGATTATGAAATCATTATACTATATCTTGTGCTTCTATAGGAAAAACAGCATCGGATTTCATAGAATGTCAGAAGAGATTAAAGTCTTCTTAAGAACTATCCTGTATGGTGAAAAGGTGAAAAATTAGACCATTTTCGTCCTATTCCATCAGGGAATATGCTGTATAATAGAAAAGAATAAAATTAAGGGTGATGAAATGAATTTGGGAAATAAAAAGAAGAAGAAATTCAATCGATATACAGGGCTGCTCCTCATCATGGTTGTGGTTTTTTCTCTTCTGATCAATCAGATGTTCAATCTGCAGGTGATCCACGGGGATGAGTACTTCGCACGTGCAAATGTGGAATTTATAAAAAATATTGATAATGCCGCGCCGCGAGGGGAAATCATTGATGCCAGGGGGAATGTCCTGGCCACATCGCTGCAGAGCTATAATCTGATTTATGTGGATACAACGGAATCCAGAAAGGAGATCTACACCACCATCGATAAGGTGGAAGCACTTCTGGAAAAATCCGGTGAGGAGATCAATGATTCATTCAGTCTCAAAACGGATCCTTTCCGCTTCGAGTTCAATTCCGATGACCCTGATTTCATAAGGAGTGCAGAACTCAGATGGAAGAAGGACAGGGGAATCAATGACTATCTTTTCAATACCATCATGAGAGAGAAAACAGGAAAAAGTAAGATCGCCGATCTCAACGAGAGTGAAACCAATGAACTGGATGAGCTCATCCTGGATTTCACACCGGAAGAGACCTATTACTACCTGATCAGTTTCTACAATCTTTATGAACCCCTAGAACCGACACCCGAGGAGAAGAAGGATTATGCCTTGAAAGACGGAAGGGAGATTCATGAGGAACTTCTCAAAGTCTTTGACTGGGGCACCATCAGATCCTACCTTCTCATCAGAGACAGCATCCGAATGGAGAGCTATTCAGGTTCCAAGGCTGTGACACTGGTCAGCAACATGAGTGAGGCAAGTGCATTCACTTTCATGCAGCAGCTCAGTTTCCTTCCCGGCATTGACGTGGAAACCAATCCCATCCGATTCTATCCCTACGGACCCATGGCCGCCCATGTCCTGGGCTATCTGAATCCGGTCCCGGCTAAAAACAAAGATTATTATATGGAAAGAGGATATGATATTTCCAAAGACTATATCGGAATACAAGGAATTGAATCTGCTTATGAGAACAGACTGAAGGGCAGTAAGGGTGTAAGCACCGTGGAAGTCGACAAGAACGGAAGAACCGTGAGTGAACTTTTTGAACTGGAAACCTATCCCGGCAGCACGGTACAGCTGACGCTGGATCTTGATCTGCAGCATACGGCGGAGCAGGCGCTGAAAGACATCATCATCCGATATTCGGAAGAAGATACCAAGCATGCCATCGCCGGATACTTTCAGGATTCCTCCAATGCCACAAGAGGTGCGGTCATAGCAATGGATATCAATACGGGGAATGTTCTGGCCATGGCCAGTTATCCCAGTTATGATCCGAATATCTTCGCTGTGCCTGGAAGGCTTACCACTGAGATCTACAAGGAGATTTTCACGCCGGATTATAAGACTTTTGCGGAAGAACTCATCCAGGAGAAGAATATCAGGGTTCCCGTGGAAGAAGGGTCCCAAGTCACAAGACCTGCTACAGTGGATGATCTGTTCAGAACCGGCGATGAGGGAAACCTTGAAGACAACAACGATCTCTATGCGAAACCACTTTTTAATTACGCTACCCAGGGGCTGGTTCCGTCGGGATCCACCTTCAAGATTGTCACAGGTCTTGCAGCCCTGGAGGAAGGGGTCATCACCGCAAATACCATCATCAGAGATACAGGTTCCTTTTCCAATGACAAGACGGGAACACCGATCACCAACGAGGGAGGAGGTTCTTATGGAAATACGGATCTGGCCAAAGCCATAGCCAAATCCTCCAATGTGTATTTCTCTGATGTGGGTTATCGACTTTATCAGGCAAAAGGGCTCAATGCCCTGGCGGAGTGGGCATGGAAACTCGGACTGGGACATAACCCGGAAGAGCCGCTACACAGCACCACAGGCATCGAAATCAGAGAAAGTATCTACGGAAATGTATATAATCATTACGGCAAAGTGGAACTGACCAAGAAGCTTTTCATGTTCGATGTGGTGGAATTTCTTAAAGCGGGTCAGGCTCGTGATAAACGTAAGGGTCTTACATTCCCCCCACTGGATATCGGCATCGATAGATCCGACGTGGAGGCGATAGCGATAGCCAAAGAAAATATCAAAAAGGTGATCAGAGAAAGTCTCGATATCAGTCTGGAAGAAGCGAATAATCTCTTGAGAAAAGACTATGCTGAAGTCCGAAACAACCTGACCGAAGTGATTCATGAATATATTACACTACTACCAGAAGAAGAATCGGCTGGTCTGGCAGATGCAGAGCGATATGCAGATGAATTGGCGACACTGATCATCTATGACAAGTCCACTGAAATCATCAGCCCAAGAAACGTGCTGAACTCCTCTCTGGGTCAGGGGGACAACCAGGTGACACTGCTGCAGGTGACCAACGCCCTGGCAGCCATCGCCAATGGTGGAACAAGATATAAGACCAATCTTGTGAGCAGAATTCTTGATGCAGAAGGAAACGTCATTCAGGAGAACGAACCCGTGATACTGGAAGAGACCGGAATCACGAAAGCCACAGTTGATGCTCTGCTGAAAGGGCTCCATGATTCCACCAAACCAGGTGGAGGTGCCTACAGCGTCTTCAAGGATTTCCCCATTGAAAGCGGAGGTAAGACGGGTACGGCAACCTGGAAGACCAATCAGGAAGAATTCGGTCGTGCTGCCTTCGGTGTGTACACCGCAGTCGCACCTATTGAAAATCCTGAAATCGTCGTTGCAGCCATCGTATATGACGTGACCAGAGGATCCTTTGTGGCTCCGATTTCTCTTGCGGTTCTGGAAGAGTATTTTGAAGACCAGCTTGAAACGGAGTTTCCTGACTATCAGCGGCAGTTCGACTATGATTCACCGGAGCCGACCACAAATTACGTGGAGCCCGGTGAAGAGGCTCCTTCGAATGAAGAAGAGAGCGCAGAAGAATCCGAGGAAGAAAATACACCATAAAATGAAAAGTATGCACAGGATGATCTTCATCCTAAGCATACTTTTCTATTCGGGCTGAGTTATGATGATGGGTTCTTCATTTCCCTCTCTGGCCGCTTCAAGCGCTGCAGAGGAAAAGGTTCTGAAATCTCTCG
>RZYZ01000108.1 GCA_009930125.1 Clostridia bacterium
CTCGCGGTGTAAAGCCTTGCCTTGAGCTATGTGCTTGGCGCTATCAGCC
Source organism: Clostridia bacterium (assembly GCA_009930125.1). Lineage (GTDB taxonomy): Bacteria > Bacillota > Clostridia > Clostridiales > Clostridiaceae > Proteiniclasticum. The sequence goes on from RZYZ01000108.1 coordinate 50, forward strand.
CGCACTCGGGACTTTCACCCGTTAGATTGCACCCATGCCGGGCACACATAAAAGAGTCTCCCTCCAAATAGGAAGAAGACTCTTTTACTCTTTAAACCTCTTGAATCATCTGCTTTACAGATGAGAATGCGAAATCCGCCTGGATGGAACTATCTTCATAGTCCCTTTCCTTCGTTTCACCAGAGAAGACCAGTACCGATGTGATGCCTGCATTGATTCCTGTCTGGATGTCGGTATACAGGCGGTCTCCCACCATGGCCATTCCAGACTTGTCCAGACCATACTTGTAGGCGATGCTTTCCACAACCTCTTTGTTCGGTTTCCCGATGACTTTTGGTTTTTTACCCGTTGAAGCTTCAATCATGGCAGCCATGGCGCCTGCATCAGGCATGAAGGCATCATTGGGAAGCGGACAGTTGAAATCGGGATGGGTGGCGATGTATTCCACACCTGAGGCGATATACTCACAGGCTCCCCAGATCTTTTCATAGGTCAGTGTTGTGTCAAACCCCAGCACCACAAAGTCCACTTCTTCTCCACGCTTCTTTACAAGCTGGAACCCTTCTCTTTCAAACTCCTCTTCCAGAGCAGGTGTGCCCAGGAGATAGATTCGGGCTCCTTCATGGTTGCGCTTCAGATACCTTGTGGTCGCTTCTCCTGATGTGAAGATCTCTTCTGCAGCGGCATCAATACCCAGTTTTCTGAGCTTCTCCACATAGATGAGCTTGTTTTTTGAAGAATTGTTGGTCAGAAAGATATATCTCTTCCCATTCTTCTTCAATGTGTCGAGAAAATCAAGTGCTCCCTCGATCAGTTCATTTCCAAGAAATATGGTTCCATCCATATCCAGAAGAAACGTATCTTTTTCTTTTAAAATACTCAAAACGATACTCCTTTACGGTCAACTGAAGAGATTGAATGTGAACAGAGCAATTCCTTCAGAGTAAGTTACAAGCAGCAGTACCACCAGAAGGGCCACAATGAACGGCCATACTTCCTTGATGAAATCTTCCAGCTTGACATTGACAATAGAGCAGACCGTAAACATCATGGATCCGAACGGTGGCGTCAGGCCTCCGATCATGATATTCACGATGAAGATCATACCGAAATGAAGCGGGTCGATGCCAAAGGATACAACCGCAGGCACTAGAAGTGGTGCAAGAATAACCAGTGCAGCTCCACCTTCCAGGAACATTCCGATGAAGAGCAGCAGTGCATTGATGACAAGAAGCAGCACAATCGGGCTGTCTGTCATATTCATCAGGAATTCCGTAATGATCTGTGGAATCTGTTCCAGTGTCAGGTAATATCCGAAGACCTTGGCGCTGGCGATGATGGACATGACCGCACCAGTACCTTTCACTGTATCCATGAAGATCATAGGCAGATGCTTAGGCTTCAGCTCCTTGTAGACGAAGAATCCTACGATGACTGAAAAGACAACGGCAACCGCTCCAGCCTCAGTCGGTGTGAACACACCAAAACGCATACCCATGATGATTCCGAAGGGAATGAACAGGGCCCAGATGGACTTCAGGAACTGCCTGAAGATTTCACCCACATTGGCAATACGTTCTCTGGATGGTGTGTAGTTTCTTTTCAGCGCAATGATGTGCACGGTAATCATAAGCATGATGGCCATGAGAATACCTGGCATATAGGCCGCCAGGAACATATCTCCCACCGCCACGTTGGCGATCAGCGCATATAGAATCAGATTGGTTCCAGGCGGTATAACTGGACTGATGGCAGAAGAGGCAGCGGTGATCGCTGCTGAAAAAGGCTTCGAGAAACCTTTCTTCACCATTTCAGGTACCAGAATCTTGGACTGCATGGCAGCATCCGCATTGGCGGAACCTGAGATACCACCCATGAGCGCACTTAACAGTACATTAACCTGAGCGAGTCCACCCTTGGTGTGACCGACCAGCACATCTGCAAAATCCATGAGTGCTCCGGAAATTCCCGAGTGATTCATGACGGATCCCACCATAATGAAGAAAGGAACCGCTAGATACGGGAAGGATTCCACAGAAGTGACAAACTGCTGTATAACCATTTCCATGGGCATGGAATTGTTGATGAACATGAAATAGAACAGTGAAGATCCCATCAGCGCGAAGGCTACGGGAATGTTCATGAAGAACAGAATAAACAGGACCAGTACCGGTAATAAAGACTCCATTAATCATCCACCCCCTGATCTTCTGGTGCACCGATCTCAAGACTTACGTCCTTCTTCAGGAATACCTTTCTGATACTCTGAACGAAGAAGTAGATGGAATAGATGGTGATCAGTGCAAAGGAAATTACAATTGCAATATAAATATATTTATAAGAAAACTCCAGAGCGGCAGTGATCTTAGTGGAATTTCTAAAATAAAGATAGCTTAGATAAAACATTCCTCCTGAAAGAAATGTGACAACACCGGAAGTCAGCATCACAACCAGTGGCTGATGCTTATCGGGCACCAGATTGGTGAGTACTTCTACTCCGATCAGACCTTTTGTCTTGTATGCATTGGCAAAGCCCAGAAAAATAACCCAGACGAAGGCACCTACGGCTATTTCTTCAGACCAGTGATAGGTAAAGTTCAGGAAATATCTGGTGAACACATTCACAATTACCAGTACTGTGGTTACCGTGAGAAACATTGCACCGATATACAGTTCAAAGTTTACAAACAACTTTTTCCATTTATCTTTCATCTCGTCCTCCTCTTTCTCGAAAACAAAATTTCTTTTGTTCAGATTTTTCAAATAAAAGTCAGTATAATCTTCAATAGCATTCTCCTTCAACGAAAGAGAATGCTATTGTCAATCAGATTAAATATTACTGTGCAGCCTTGATCTTTTCAAGTTCTTCAAGAATTCTCTCGTAGATTCCAGGTGTCCAGTTATCAAACTTGGTATATACAGGCTCTGCAGCCTTCAGGAACGCTTCTGCATCCACTTCATGGAAGCTTACGCCTTCAGCCTTCAGAAGATCAGCAAATTCGTCTTCTGCCTTGATGGTTTCAGCCAGATTATCCTGCATGCCCTTTTCGAATTCTTCAGAAAGGATTGTCTGCTGCTCTTCGGTCAGTTCAGCCCACAGATCATCAGAGATGACTACAGCAGAAACACCTAGAAGATGGTTTGTCAGAGAGTATTCCTTGACATTCTCATACTGCTGTGTGCCGTAGTAAGTCATGATGGATCCTTCAACACCGTCGATGACGCCCTGCTGGATTGCAGCATAAGTGTCAGGATATGGCATGGAAACGGGGTTTCCGCCCATGGCTTCGATGGTGTAAGTGTACAGCTGACTCGTAGGAACACGGATGTTGAGTCCCTTCATATCTTCTGGAGTTTTGATAGGCTTCTTCGTCATCATGCTTCTGAATCCGAATACCCAGTCCAGTGACATGACCTTTACACCATGGTCTTCTTCAATCTTGGCATTGAGCTCTTCCACTAGTGGAGTCTTGGTCATTGCCAGATATTCATCAAATGTGGTATACAGGAAGGGTCCTGTGATGGCATTGTAATCTGGTACATAGTCTCCCAGGAAGTTTACACCGTCAACCAGTATCCAGTCGGATCCCTTGACGATCTGCTCCATTCCATCTTTACCGATTGGCAGAGTTCCGCCTGTGAAAAGCTTCAGTTCCAGTGAACCGTTACTTCTCTCGTTTACAGCCTCCACAACCTTTTTCAGTGAGATTGCGGTCTGTTCGTCATCAACGAACTTTGTGCTGATAGTGATTTCCTTGGTTTCCGTTGCTGCAGGAGTTTCAGCTCCTGGTGTTTCGGCTCCTGGTGTCTCAGCTGGTTCCTTGCTTCCACATGCTACGATGGAAGTCGCCATTAACACTGTTGCGAGCAACATTGCGATTTTTTTCATGAAGTGTCCCCCTTCAAAATATATTAATATTTTTCGCAAATAAAAATGCAGAGACATATCTTGAATGGGCAGCTGTAGCCATATCTTAGAGAATGATACGCGCAGCGCTCATTAACATAATCTCTGTATTTTTTCTAGCTAATTAATGTTAACACAATGTTATTTTCTTGTAAAGGTTTAAATGTAATTGTTTTCTTAAGCAAACCCTATGTATTTCTTATCGCTTTACGATTATGATTCATATTCAACCCATACGGACATTTCAGAAATTGCCTTCATATAGTTTTAAAGGGAATCTGGCTGACCCAGATTCCCTTTAGTCTTATTCGGCTCTTGTTTATTATACTCTTTCCATGTAGTCGCCGGTACGCGTATCCACTCTGATGGAATCTCCTTCATTGATGAAGAAAGGAACCATAACCACTGCACCTGTTTCCACTGTAGCAGGCTTCAGTGCATTTGTCGCTGTATTTCCCTTGACACCAGGTTCTGTCTCAGTAACCTGAAGCTCTACGAAGTTTGGCGCTTCCACGGAGAATGCCTCCCCTTTGTAGAATTTGATCACTGCAAAGTTGTTTTCCTTCAGGAATTTGATGGCCTCTTCCACTTTTTCATAATTCAGCGGAATCTGCTCAAAGGTCTCCTGATCCATGAAGTAGTAGAGCTCACCATCATTGTACAGGTACTGCATTTCCTTTCTTTCTATGACAGCTTCCAACAGTTTCGTTGTAGGATTGAATGTGGTTTCTGTTGTACCACCCAGGATTACATTTCTAAGCTTCGTTCTTACAAATGCAGCACCCTTACCAGGTTTTACATGTAGAAAATCAAGTACTACATATACATTGCCTTCGTGCTCAAATGTTGTTCCTTTTCTTAAATCACTTGCTGAAATCATTTTTATACCTCCAAATTTCCCCAATAAATAGTATACGCCGGATATGCTCCAGCGGTTTTAAAACAGAAGGTTGGGGGTTTTATAAAAGGTTTTCCTTCTGCCATCACAAATTAAAGTTTCCCGTAATTAACCAATGATATTTTACCAGATTGACCAGAGTTTGGCAATAAATATTGATTATCGTCGCATCATCGTGTTCCATGGGCTCCATGCGTTCCATCCCGAAGATACTCCTGTATGGCACGGATTACATTATCGAGATTTTCATTTGCTTCTTCTTCTCCGGGTACTACGATATCCGCTTTATCGTACACTTCGGATCTTTCCTCTAGAAGCTGAGTGAGTGCAGGTAAACTTTTCGAAAGAGGTCTTACCCGATCCTTCTTCAATCGTTCCCAGAGAACTTCAGTAGAATACTTGACATAAACCGTGATGGCCCTCTCCTTCATGATTGTCATATTGTCGTGATGAACAGGGAATCCCCCACCGGTGGATATGAAGAGGTTCTCCTTCTCCAGGAGACGCAGAAGAAGAGCATGTTCCATGGCACGCAGCTTCTCTTCCCCTTGAATCATGATGATCTCCTCCGGGGTCATGCCTTCACTCTCAGTGATTTCTGCATCCGTATCCAGAAAATCCATATGAAGCGCTTCTGCCACTCTTCTTCCAAGGGTGCTTTTCCCACTGCCGGGCATACCAATCATAAAGATACTCTTCATTTTCTACACTCCTTTATTGACCAGCCTGATCTGGAGCTCATCCTCCGTTACCAGCACCGACCTGTAGTAGTTTATCCTTCGATCCAGGACAGAAATCATGTCTTCTCCATTATAACTGGAATCGTAGGAAAGAGTGAAGTCTTTATAGAAGATCTTTCTCCCAGTCTTCAGGTATTCCATCAGACCTTCCGCGGAACCATAGGCAGAGGAAAGATGGATTTCCATTTCCTCCAGCTCCACCATAAATGCATGCACTCTCACATCCATGGAATAGATCCCCTTTTCAATATAGATATGACTTCTGAGCAGCCTGTAGTTTCTGACGAGAATCATGCTGCACAGCACAAGAACCATCATGGCATAGAGAATACTGCCTTTTCTACTTCCCAATCTTAAAGCTCCTTTCATAGGTCACATCTGAAAATACCAGTTCAATCATTAGAACTTCTCCTATGATTCTCATATTCACATCCTCCACATCATGACAGAGCACCTGAATGGTGGTCCCGAACTGATACACCAGACGCTGGTCCCGCTGCTTCAAGAGAATCTCATTTCCTGTAATATAATCGCTTTTCCGGATCTTCAGCTCATCTCCATTCAGGGCGAACGCTTCCGTATGCGTATAAAAATCCACTTTCAGTACTTCGAATGCCCGGTAGGCATAATCCGTATGCTTGAGAAAAGTGATGTTTTCTTTATAATCGACTATGATTCCACTATAAAGCCTTGTGAAAGCACCCATGAGAAAAACCGAGAGCACAATGTAGAGCATCATCTCCATCATGAACCTTCCACTCCTAGCGCCATACTTCATAATGTCCCCTTTCCGAGCCTTCGAAAAACCCCGCAATGAGAATATAATCCATGCAGTCCGTAATTTCGATATACCGCTTTTCATCATAGGTATCCGTGATGAAATACTCCGTGAAGCTTCCATAGCCTCTTTCACCGTCCAGGGTCAGCGAACCCGTTTCAAGAAGCAGGTAATATGCTTCAACACGATAATCAAACTGAAGCATCTCTTCCAGTTCACCTCTCTTGTATCTCATGTCTGCCGCTTCTTCCGTCAGCACAAGGAAACAGAGCATGACAACCATCAATGCTCCTGAAAAAAACATATTCATGAATCCTTTCCTTTTCAGATTTTTGCCGTGCAATCCCATCCCTCCGATCTGTCTGTTCTTCATTTGCGGATATCCATCGTCAGTGTACCCACCTGAATGGTGATGACGGATTCCAGTATCCCTGCTCTGTAGAAATAGATCCTTCCTCGAGGGGCTTTCCCATTGATCTCATAATTGAAGCTCGTGCTGGCTTTGAATCGGGGATTGTAAACTGAGTCGTAGAGAATCCGCACCTCTTCATCGATACGGCTTCTTTTGGT
>RZYZ01000428.1 GCA_009930125.1 Clostridia bacterium
TGTCATTACAGATGCATGCATCGGTTGTACGAAATGTGCGAGAGCCTGTCCTGTGGATGCGATTTCCGGTAAAGTTCGTGAGAAACATGAGATCGATCAGGAAATATGCATCAAGTGCGGAGCATGTTACACAGCATGCCCAGTTAAGCCGATCAAGGCTGTACAGATTGTATAGGAGGAAGAATAATGGTAAATATAACCATCAACAATAAAGAAATCCAGGTTCCTGAGAATTTCACGATTCTTCAGGCTGCGGAAACACTGAATATCAATATCCCTACCCTTTGCCATCTTGACCTCCATAACATCAAAATGGTCAACAAAGTGGCGTCCTGCAGAGCCTGTGTAGTGGAAGTGGAAGGAAGAAGAAATCTTGCGCCCTCCTGCTCCACACCCGTTTATGAAGGAATGAAAATCAAGACAGACAGTCTCCGAGCCATCAGAGCCAGAAGAACCATGGTGGAGCTGCTCATATCCGACCATCCCAAGGACTGTCTTGTCTGCCTGAAGAACCAGGAATGTGAACTGCAGAACATCGCCCATGACCTGGGTGTCAAAAAAATCCGATACGAAGGAGAAATGTCGCTGTTTCATTCCGACAAGACCTCCAAGGCGATCTACAGGGATTCTTCAAAATGCATCCTCTGCAGAAGATGCGAGACAATGTGTAACGAAGTGCAGACGGTCTATGCACTGTCAGGTCTGGACAGAGGATTTGATACTGTGGTGGGACCTGCGTTTCACAACAAGCTGAAAGACACGGCGTGCACCTTCTGTGGTCAGTGCGTTGCAGTCTGCCCCACCGGCGCTCTAGTGGAAGTGGACAATGTACCCAAAGTATGGAGAGCTCTGGAGAAGAAAGACAAGACAGTTGTGGTCCAGGTGGCACCAGCGGTGAGAGTAGCCCTGGGAGAACTCTTCGGACTTGAGCCAGGAACAGTTGTGACGGGCAAGATGGTTTCCGCCCTGAAGAATCTCGGATTCGATTATGTGTTTGACACCAACTTCGCAGCGGATCTGACCATCATGGAAGAAGCCCATGAAATGATTGATCGAATCACAAAGAACGAAAATCTTCCGATTCTTACCAGCTGCTGTCCTGCCTGGGTGAAATTCTTCGAGCATCAGTTCCCTGATCTTCTGGATATTCCATCCACCTGCAAATCTCCTCATGAGATGTTCGGTGCCATCACCAAGCATTACTTTGCGGAAAAGATGGGCATCAAGGAAGAAGATATGATCGTTGTTTCCGTTATGCCATGTGTTGCGAAGAAGTACGAGGCGGAAAGGCCTGAACTGGAGTATCACGGCGTCAAGGATGTGGACATCGTCATCACAACCAGAGAGCTGGGACGTATGATCAAGGAAGCCGGTATCAACTTCCTTCTGCTGGCTGATCAGGAATATGAC
>RZYZ01000429.1 GCA_009930125.1 Clostridia bacterium
TCATCGCTTTGAATTATGGACTGCAGGATATCGACTGGGATACTCTTTTTGCCACAGGGTCCAGCCCTTTCAGCAAGCAGGAAGTTGTGAGTCAGAAGAAACGGCCATTACTTCTGGTTCCGACCACATCGGGAACAGGAAGCCAGGTGACACAGGCAGCGGTGATCACCAGAGGATCTGAAAAGGTAACGATCTTCCATCAGGACAACTTTGCCGATGAGTGCATCATCGATCCAGAGCTCATGAAAACTCTTCCACCTAGAATCACGGCCTCAACAGGATTTGATGCGTTCACCCATGCCTTTGAAAGCTACATCAGCAGGAGATCATCTGTCCTGACGGAAATCCAGGGAGTGAAGGCCATGGAACTTGTGATTGAGAACCTGCCAAAAGTGCTGGCGGATGGACAAAATTCCGAATACAGAGAAAAACTCGCCATGGCCGATACCTTGGCAGGAAGCAGTCTGGCCAATGCAGGGGCAGCTGCTCCACATCCACTAGGAGAGATCATCGGTGGCCTGACGAACATTTCCCATGGGGAAACACTGGCCATTGTCTTCCCTGCATTCATAAAAAGCAGCCGTGCGGCCAATGAAGAGAAGTTTGCCCATGTTGCTCGATTATTCAACAAGGAACTGGAGAAAGCAGATGACAGACAGGCATCGGAAGCTTTGTATGATGAGATCGTAGGATTTCTTCAAACCATAGGTCTCTATAAAAATCTCAGGGATTTTGGGGTGACAGAAACACAACTTGAAGAAATCATGGAGCATCCGGTTTTAGGCGTCCTGCCTTTCGCAGGGAAAGAGGAACTGCAGGAAATGCTCAGACAGTCCTTTTAACGGACGAAGGAATCATCAGGTCCTCAAAAAGGAACAGAATCGATAGATAGCATCAACATACGAACCTGGACATAGCAATGTCCAAGGTTCGTATGTTTTTAATTGGAAACAATATGGAATAAAAACTACACTACATGATATGATAGAAAAAAGGTGTTCCACCTGGAAACAGAAGGCTCAGGACCGTGGCAGGTGGAGTTATTTTAATGCTGAAGATACATCTGGATTGAGTTACATGTATCCCGTAACAGGAACTGCAATAAGACGTGATGATGAAAATAAGTGTAAATAGCACCATCAGAAGAAGCGAACCAGGAGGATGTTGAGGTTCAGCTCTTTTTGAAACAAGCAGCGTTACCTGGGAAGAAGGAGGATTTTGTGAAAGAAGATCGGATCGTTAAAATATTGAAAATATTAATAGATAATCAGGATTATTTGACGATGCAGAATTTATCAAAGAAGCTGGGCGTATCCCCTAAAACCATCCAGCTCGATCTGGCAAAACTGGAAGACTGGCTTTACGGAAAAGAGCTGAAGCTCATTCGTAAGACAGGTCAAGGG
>RZYZ01000430.1 GCA_009930125.1 Clostridia bacterium
TCCGGATCCTCATCATCTTCTCCATAATATACACCTTCTTCATCCACGCCCAGTTCACCGCGATACATCGAATAATCTATCGAACCCTCTCCTGACTTGAATCCCTCAGATAGAGGATCTGGAGGATTTTTTGCATTGCCTCCATAATAGATTTCAGAAGCATGCTTCTCAAGTAGGCCTTCGATTTGTCCAGCAATAAGATCATTTCTGGCGTTCGTCCAGACATGATATCCCTGGTCTTTGAGTTCTTTGAATAATGACTCCTCTCCATCCCTGAGCAAATGTGTCATGGTTCTGTGCCCATTCACATGCGGATATAAGCCCGTTGTAAAACTTGCACGACTGGGGACACAAACCGTATTCTGACAAAAAGCATTTCTGAAAGAGACACCTTCCGTGGATGCAAAACGGTCCAGAAACGGGGTTTTTGCCGCGATATTCCCAAGATGACCCATGCTGTCACTTCGCATCTGATCCGGGTTAAATATAATGATATGTGGTTTCTTCATTCTTACCTCCTTACCTGTATGTAAAACTGAATTTCTGACAGCTATACAATGAGTCGTTTCTTACGTGATTCTTCTCAGCCTGGAATCAGTCTGCGCACTTCAGATCCACAGCAATGACACCGTGTGCAGGAATGCTCAGTATCAGCTCTCTATCCATCTCCATGATTTCAGGAATGAGCTCGGATTCCTCATGGAGAAGCTGAAGTTCTTTCTCTTTCAGATACTCCGGTTCTCCCATCTCCGTCCAGAGCTTTTTGGGATTCGCATGGCTGTCATCGATCCGGTATACCACCGCATTTTTCAGGGTGGAAACTGATGCAGCATTTAAAGATATAATCTCCTCACGAATCGCTTCTCCTGGAATTGTATGATTATAGAAAATGACCCGGTACCCTGAAGCCGTTTTTGCTGCGATGGCTTCCACTGTAGCATGTGAATCATCTGAAGAAATACCTGCTCTGCGATCTCCTAATCCATGAAACAGTTCAAAGACTCTATAGGATGGCTTTGCAATCCCATAGCAGGTCTGCAGTCCGAATCCGCCATGAAATGCTCCTGGCAGCTGTCCGCTCTCCTCAAAAATATCTGAAAAGGTCCAATAAGAATACCCTTGAACCAGTCCGTCCTGATCGGCCAAGGTCTTGGCAATCATGGCAGCGGCATAGGGTTCATCCCGCTTCGCATCGCCTTGCATGGCAGAGGTGTTCCACTCTGTAAAGTAAACTGGATAGTCGCCTGCTTCTTCACGAACCCTTCTTGACATCTTAGTTAGCACGCCACGTTCATAAGTGCGGTTTCCAGCCAAGTCCGACTGAAAAAACTCCACAATATCCATTCCTGATTTCCAGAGGGGATCATCTGTAGGGTAATGGTGGGTTGAAATGAAATC
>RZYZ01000431.1 GCA_009930125.1 Clostridia bacterium
GATCCCGGATCGCAGGATACATAGACGATCTTTTCCGGTGCGATTTCTCTGATGGCTTCAAGAAGCCTGATGTCGCATCCTTTTCTCGGCGGATCCACCACCACCACATCTGCTCTGATCCCCTGATTTATGAGATCCACAATGACTTCCTCGGATTTACCCACAAGAAATTCGACGTTGTCCACATGATTCAAGGCCGCATTTTCCTTCGCATCCATAATAGCCTGGGGAACCACTTCAATGCCGTAGACCTTCCTTGCCTTCTGGGAAAGAAATAGAGAGATGGTTCCAGCTCCGCAGTAACAGTCAAACACAGTTTCCTCACCAGTAAGACCAGCATACTCCATTGCTTTTCCATACATCACTTCCGTCTGGACCGGATTCACCTGGAAGAAGGAATGGGGAGAAATCTTGAACCTGAAAGGTCCGATATAGTCCTCTATGAACTCTTTCCCGTAGACCAGAACATTTTCCCTGCCCAGCACCAGATTGGTCTCCTCATGATTGATGTTGAGAAGCAGCGACTGGAATCCCTGAAGCTCCTTCAGCCTTTCCAGAAGCACCTCAAGATGAGGAACCTTTCTGTCCGTCACCACCAGGACCACCATGAGGTCTCCCGTGGTGAAACCCTTTCTCACCATCAGGTGTCTCAGGATCCCTTTGGGATCTGTCGTCAAGTCATTGTGATAAGTGGACACATTAAACTCTTCCGCCCAGGTTCTCAGCACTTTAAGCACATGGTCTCCATCCTGATGCTGCACAATGCAGTTTTCAATATCCACGATTCTGTGGGATCTTCGGGCGTAGAACCCCGCCACAAATTCCCCATTCACTCTGCCCAGAGGTATCTGAACCTTGTTCCTGTATCGGAAAGGATGCGCCATACCGATGGTCTCCTCCACAGGAGAAAAATCAATCCTTCCGATGCGCTCCAGAGAATCCTTCACTCTCTTTTTCTTGAACTGTAGCTGCCCTTCATAGGACGCGTGCATGATGTGGCATCCGCCGCATCTGTAATAGTATGGACAGGGCGGCTCCACACGCTTCTCACTCTTTTTTTCAATCTCCAGCATCTTCCCGAAGCCATAATTCTTGTTGGTCTTCAGGACCCTGACCTTCACTTCCTCTTCCGGCAATGCAAAGTCGATGAAAAGCGGATATCCATCCACTTTCCCGATGCCTTCTCCAGTATGTCCCTGATCCACGATCTTTATGGTAAGCTCATCATTTTTCTTCATCATCTATTCCCCATTCACTTCATTTCTTTCTCTCATTATAGTCTATAATCCTGCAAATACTCAAAAAAAATGCACCCATTCACAGGGTGCTGAAGTTCTTGAATCAGTTGCCAATAATTCAATTTTTTACATGTATTACTATATCACTAGCTTCCCCTCT
>RZYZ01000109.1 GCA_009930125.1 Clostridia bacterium
GGAAATTCATAAGGCTTGCTTTGCACTGCCAAACTACGTGAAGAAGCTGCTAAGTGAGGCAGTAAGCAAATAGACTCAGCTGAAAGGAAGGAAGCGTTTCGTTTTCTTCTTTTTTCTTATGAAAGAAAAAAAGAACTTTCTGGATTAAAATTTCATGAATTAAGCCAGCTTAAAGTCTTTGGGGATATAATGAAAGAAAACGGACTGGAGAGATAATGTGAAACGTATAGTGAACGGTATAGAATTTACAACCATTAACAGGGATTTCCGAAGGATCTTTGATGGCCTCTACGGAGGTAATCAGCATCTTTCCACAAAGCCCCTTGCCATGTTCGGCTGCGGGTCTGTGACCCTGAATAACCATGCGGCGTATACGGAAGGAAAATCCTATGTTCGAGAGGAACTGGTGAAGGACCAGAACCATATGTTCAGAAAGTATCTTCTGGGACCCACCACAGCACTTCGATTCAAGCTTGCTGCACTCTGGTATTATGCAAGCAGAGGAAAAAGAGCCCAAGTGAAGATCATACACAGCTATGTGGGCAGCCTTCTTGGCCTCAGAGCCATGATGGTGGACATCAAGAAGCATATCGATGCCGACAATCCTGTGCCGCTCATCGTGGGTCTGAGACTCTTCAAAGGCTATCGGGACGGGCTCTACAATCACTGGGTCACCGTCACAGGCTACGCGGATCATTTCCATGTCCTGGTGTCCAATAATGGAAAGATGGAAGTGATCAATCTGAAGGACCTGTCCGAAAAGAGAATGTTTGTGGCTACGGCCTCCATTACCGTAATGGAATAAGTGGAAAATAAAGGAGAAGCTGATTGGGTTCAGCTTCTCCTTGCGCTTTTAGATGTTTTTTCAGCACCGGACATATTTTCTTTTGAATCCAAGTCGTCCCCGGTCCAGTTCCTTTCGGATGGCAGCGATGGGATGGATGGTCTTAGCCTTCTTTTCATCTTTCATCAGCTTGATTTCTCCCAGCTCCTCTGCAATCTCCGCGGCTTCCTCATGAAGCGGAAGGTAGGATAGAGCTATGGTATAGAGAAATTCTCCCATGGCTTTCTTCGCATTTACAGGTGCTTCATGAATGGCCTCCTTCACATGCCGCATCATGGAGCGCAGCTTCTCTTTATCGAATTCGCTGTCTTTCCGGTTGCCGAGAAGCCAGCAGTAGCAGCTGTAGCCTGCAGACATTTTTAGGTCCTCCCCGCTTCTGATCCAGCGATCCGCCACTTTCTGAGCGATGTCAGATTCGGAAAGCGTCACGGCAACAATGTAGTCAGAGATCATGAAGAAATAGGCAGCATCCATCCATCTGTCATAATCCTCTTCACTCATGCCGTCAGGGTCCGCGATGATTCCGGCAAAATACATGGCATCGAAGTTTCCAGTGGCGTAGAGCTCTTCTGCCAGAGACTGATTGATGCCGATTTTCTTTGAAAGAGGCTTCATGGCGCCTGTTGCTACGCCGAAGAGAGGTTCTTTAGCGCCTCTTCCCATATAGCTTTTCTTTGTGCGTTCTTTTCCAAGAGACGCCAGTTCTTTCATGACCGTTTCGAAATCAGGTGCATGTCCCATATAGATCTCCTACTCTTCTCTGCTTTTCAGGAATTCGATGATTTCTTCTGCATGACCCTCTGCCTTCACCTTACGGTTCTCATAGATGAGGATGCCTTCTTCGTCTATGATGAAGGTGCTTCGCTGTATGCCGATGGATTTCTTTCCATACATGTTTTTTTCCTTGAGAACATCATACAGGGTTGTGACTTCTGAATCTTCATCGGAAAGCAGAACAAAGGGAAGGTCCAGTTTCGTGATGAACTTGTCATGGGACGCCAGGTCGTCTCGGGAGACGCCGATGATCACGGCATTGTGTCCCTTGAGGGTTTCATTGTTGTCTCTGAAGCTTTCCGCTTCCAGCGTGCATCCTGGGGTATTGTCTCTTGGATAAAAATAGAGAATCACTTTTTTTCCTTTGTAGTCACTGAGGGAATGGTTCTTGTCATCAGAGCCCTTGAGGGTAAAATCAGGGGCTTTTTCGTGTAGTTTCACCAAAATTGATCACTCCTGTTCTAATTATTGTCTCTCCATTATAAGGGGAAGGTATGAACTGAAAATTAAGAACCAGATAAGCTTTCTTTAGTATGATTGGTATGGTTTTGTAATCCCTATGAAATATGTTAAGATAGAAAAGAATTCACTGTAAAAGGAGTAAATCAAATGGAAAACAAAGTACTGGCAACTGTCAACGGAATCGAAATCACAGATGCGATTCTGGACAGCACAATTGCCTCATTAGCCCCAGAAAGAAGAAGTTATTTTGAATCAGAATATGGCAGAAAGCAGCTGCTGGATCAGCTGGTCAGCGTGGAGCTGATCAACGCCTTCGGAACAGAGCTTGGCCTGGAAAGCGATCCTCAGTACATGGCTCAGGTTGAGCAGGCGCTGAAGGACATCAAATACAGCTTCACCATGAACAAGATTCTAGGAACCATAACCATCGAAGAGGATGAGGCTAAGGAAGTTTACGAAGCGCATCCTGAAAGATATCAGGGACAGGAAAGCATCAAGGCAAGCCACATCCTGGTGGATGATGAGAATCTTGCAAAAGAGCTCATCACAAAGATCATGAATGAGGAGATCTCCTTCGAAGATGCTGCAAGAGAACATTCAAGCTGTCCTTCCAAGGAGCAGGGTGGAGACCTTGGCGAATTCGGAAGAGGCATGATGGTCAAGGAATTCGAAGATGCGGCCTTTGCCATGAACGAAGGGGAAATGACAAAGAGCCCGGTATCCACACAGTTCGGATACCACATCATCAAGACCACTGAAAAGAAGGGTTCTGAGCCACAGAAGTTTGAAGTCGTTAAGGATGAAGTCATGAACAAGATGCTTCAGGACAAGCAGATGGAATACTACACCAAGCTCATGACCGAGCTTCAGGAAAAGTTCCCTGTGGAATACAAGAAATAATACGATGCAAATAAAAATCTCTTTCGAATCTTTAGAATGGATTCGAAAGAGATTTTTTTGTTCCACTTCTCAATGAAAGCGGGAAGGTTATCTTAGAGAAGATGGGGAAGCAGTTCTCCGAAATTCTCGATATAGGTGTGACAGATGCCAAGGATCTCCTCTTTTTTGTCTTCAGAGAACTTATCATGGACACCGAACACCTTCATGCCTGCCTTTTTCGCACCAGTCATGGCTGCTGGAATGTCCTCAAAGACCGCGATGTTTTCAGGGGCGATGCCCATGAGCTTAGCAGCCAGAAGGTAGACATCCGGCTCCACTTTGGTTTTTCCGGCCATATCCGTTGTGACGATGACATCAAAGAAATGGGCGATGCCTTTGGAAGATACCGTATTCTCCAGAAGCTCCTTGGAGGAGCTGGTGGCGATGGCCATTTTGATGCCTTTGGCCTTCAGCGCTGTAAGGAGGGCCAGGGCGTTGTCCTTGAGAAGGACATTATGGGTATACTCATGCTTTGCCTGGGTGTTCCAGTGGTTTTTGATATCCTCCACGGATTCAGGCAGGCTGAATTCTCTTTTGAAATACTCTGCCGTTTCATGGAAACTCAGATGGGTGATATTTCCCATGAGATCTTCCGGTAGCATTTCAATGCCTTGTTTCAGAATGAAATCCTCATCGATTTTTCTCCACACCCACATGGAATCAATGAGCGTTCCGTCCATGTCGAAAATGACACCTTTGATATGATCAAACATAAATATATTTACCTCCTAAAACAGATGCACTGCCAGTGCAAAGAAACTTCCGATGACACCACCTGCGACGACATCGGATGGATAGTGAACGCCCAGGTAAACCCTTGACAGCGCCACAAGAAGCGCCAGCAGAAGATAGGCGGTGGATGCCACATGACCGTTTGTCACCAGAGCGGAAGTCACTGCCAGGCAGAAGGCCGCAGTGGTGTGCCCTGATGGAAAGGAAAACTGGTCCACACCGATTTTGAGACTCTTCAGTTCTATAATGGTTTCGAAGGGCCTTTTTCTTCGGATGGTGTTCTTCAGAATCCCCACGGTGATGGAAGAGAGTATCAGTGCAGCGGCAGCGTATAGGGCAAAGTCATTGATCTTGCTTACAGGAAGAAAAAGGAAGGCCAGGATGAATCCTATGGCGAAAACATCCGATCCCATATACGTTGCAGCTACAAAAAAGTAGTCCAGGGATTTTCTTTTGATCTTCTGATTGATATAGATGACAATGCGTTCATCCCAGTTTCTGATTTTCTCTATCATAATTTCCTCACTCGCCTATAGATATGTAAGATATTATACCTTATTTTCAGCTCACTTTCATCTATGGGAATGTGCGGGCGATGGATCGGATGAAAGTGCTTTCTTGTATTCGTCTCCGTTTGCCTATAAAATGTAAGAGAATATGAGAAAAGAGAGAAAGTGGGTTTATTATGAGTGAGTTACTGCCAGGGGAAACACTGGAAGATCTGGAGAGAGACGGCCTTAAAATCATACAGAAGGAAAAGGGATTCCGGTTCGGTGTGGATGCTGTGCTTCTGTCGGATTTCGCCAGGGTGAAGAAAAAGGATCTGGTGATGGATTTCTGTACGGGTACGGGCATTCTTCCGATTCTCTTATATGGGAAGAGTCATGCCCGGCAGATCATGGGCATTGAGATTCAGGATGAATTCGCGGAAATGGCCATGAGAAGCGTGCAGCTGAATCACATTGAAGATCAGGTGAAGATTCAGAAGGGTGACATCAGAGATGAGAACCTTCTGAAAAGCCTTCCCCGGTTCGATGTGGTCACGGTGAATCCGCCCTATAAGAAGGAGAACAGCGGCATCATCAATGAAAAGGATGCTTTGACCATTGCCAGGCATGAGGTCACCCTGAATCTGGAAGATGTGATCCGAGGAGCAAGAACCGTTCTAAGGGATCAGGGCAGGTTCTATATGATCCACAGACCGGAGCGGCTTGCGGATATCCTGACGCTCATGCGAAAGTACAGAATTGAACCCAAGCGGCTGAGAATGGTCTATCCCAATACAAGGAAAGCGCCCACCATGGTTCTGGTGGAAGGCGTGAGAGATGGAGGAGCCTTTCTCAAGGTGGAAGCGCCCCTTTATGTGTACAATGAAGACGGAACCTATTCAGATGAAATCAGAAGAATTTATGGAGATGATAGAAGATGACGAAACTGTATATGGTACCGACCCCCATCGGGAATCTGAAGGATATCTCATTTCGGGTGCTGGAGGTCCTTGGTGAAGTGGACCGCATTGCCTGTGAGGATACCAGAGTCACAGCGAAGCTGCTAAACCGATATGAAATCAGAAAACCGCTCATAAGCTACCGGGAACACAATGAGATGGAAGCGTCCGCTTTCATTCTGGACAAGGTGGAAGCGGGAGAAAACATCGCGCTGGTGACAGATGCCGGCATGCCGGGCATTTCCGATCCGGGTGAGATCATTGTGAAGAAGGCCATTGAACGGGGCATTGAAGTGAACGTTCTGCCAGGTCCCTCTGCCCTAATCAATGCACTGGTTTCCTCGGGCTTGGATACCAGACGATTCACCTTCATCGGATTTCTGGACAAGGCGAAGAAGAAAAAGAGAGATGAGCTCACGCTTCTCAAGGAAAGAGAAGAAACGCTGATCTTCTATGAAGCGCCTCATCGGATTCTGGATACGCTTCAAGCGGTACGGGAAGTGTTTGGAGACCGCAGGATTTCCCTTTCACGAGAACTGACGAAGCTTTATGAAGAGCATCTGAGAGGGACCATCAGTGAAGTGCTGAAGTTTTTCGAAGAAAAACAGCCCAAGGGAGAGTTTGTTCTGGTTGTTTCAGGAAAGTCTCAGGAGGAGATCCAGATGGAGCGGGAAGAAGGCTTCATTCATCTGTCCATAAAGGAACACATTCTGGAAGTGATGGAGGAAGGACTCACCAAGAAAGAGGCCGTGAAAAAAGTGGCGGAGCTGAGAGGAATGCCCAAGAAAGAGGTCTATAAGGAAAGCCTTGATCTGTAGGGCATCTGCATCCTGAGCATCAGAAGATGTGCGGAGTAGGACAGAACGTGAAAGAACACTGAAAATGTTTGATATATGGTATTTATTAACATATAATAAAGTTAAAGTAAGTGTTAAATAAGGATGTGAATGTATGAGCGATCAGAAGGACCCTACAGCGATCAGTATTGAGGATTCCGTGAAGGTGAAAGCCAAAAGCAGTATTCTGCCTTTAAAGGATTTCCCCAAATATGATCTGTTTCTGTCTCAGGTCATTGAGTTTCTGGAAGACCTGTTCAATGATGAGACCTACACCATCAATATCATACAGAATTATATAAAAAGCGATGTCATCGCCAAGCCCCATCAGGGGAAAAAGAAGGGATACACCAATATCCATCTGATTCAGCTGGTTTTCGTCAGCTATATGAGACCGGTTCTTAGTACGGAGGAGATCAAGAAAGTGTTCAATCTGGCTTTCAATGACATCAACAATCGTGAAGATGACATTATCTCCTGGGAAACCGCCTATGCGCTTTTCTATGAAATCCAGAAGAATCAGGCCAAATCCACTTCTAATCTTATCATTGATGAAAAGAAGTTAAGAGGATACGTGGATGAGCTGAACATCAGAGAAGAGGACAAGGAAAGAATCTTCGTCTTCATTTCAGTGCTCGCACTGGTGGCGAAAGCGAGCTTCATCAAGAACACGGCGAAGGAACTGATCAACTAGTTTCGCTGCTTCACCTCCAGGATGCATAGTTAGCTATGGGGTGAGAAATATGGAAGTACTCATTGATGCCTGTGCCAACATCGGATTTCCCATGGTCATTGCCATCTATCTTCTGAC
>RZYZ01000432.1 GCA_009930125.1 Clostridia bacterium
GTTCAAGGCTCCATGTGACACTAAACCAAATGATGGTGGAGCCACCCTCTTGAAGGTTGAGTCCGTGCCCCGCTGATGCCGGGTGACACAGGGCCATCTTCATCTCACCCCGATTCCATCTTGCTATGTCCTCCGAGGTGTTGATGTCTCCTGCATCAAATCTCTCTTTGATTCGGTCACGCTCATGTCTGAAACCGTAGTAGATCAAGACCGGTTTTCCATTGGCTGCTTCAACAAGATCCTCTAAAGCATCCAGCTTTCTGTCATGAATCTGATGTACATCTCCATACTCGTCATAGACTGTTCCACCCGACATCTGAAGTAGCTTATTGGAAAGCACCGCCGCATTGGCAGCATCCACATCACTGTCCTCAAGAGGAAGAAGTAGATCTCTTTCAAGTTTTCTGTAGAGCTTCATTTCCTTTTCAGAAAGCTCCACTTCTACTTTGTTGAAGATGATTTCCGGCATCTTCAGATACTCCAGAGCTTTCATGCTGATACAGATATCTGAAATCTTGTCGTAGATCTTTTCCTCTGCATCATCGTTCAGTGCATAGTCTGTTGGGATTCCTCCGTTCACATATTTCTGTGGGTGGAAATATCTGCTACGGTATCCACTAAAGGTTCTTCCAAGCCTCTCCCCACCATCAAGAAGATAAATCTGACTCCAAATATCCAAGAGGCCGTTGGGAGCCGGTGTTCCGGTAAGTCCCACAATCCTTTTGATCTTATGCCTGACTTTCTTAAGTGCTCTGAACCTTTTGGCTGATGATGATTTGAAACTTGAAATCTCATCAATGATCACCATGTCAAAGGGCCAGTCGTTTTTGTAAAACCCCACGAGCCACGGAACATTCTCTCTGTTGATGGTGTAGATATCTGCTTTCTTGTAGAGGGCCATGGTCCGATCCTTTGCACTACCAAGAACCCTCGATACCCTTAAGTTCTTCAGATGATTCCACTTCAGAATCTCATCCAGCCATGTCGTGTTTGCCACTCGAAGCGGCGCAATCACCAAGACCTTGGATACTTCAAACCGGTCATGAAGCAGGTCCACAAGAGCAGTAAGTGTGATCACACTTTTGCCAAGTCCCATGTCCAGGAAAAGTCCTGCAGAACTTTTCTCCAAGATGAACTCTGTGCAGTGGGTCTGATACTCATGAGGATGATACGGTAGTCTTGATTTAGGTAGTACGACTTCCGGCAATGGCATCCACCACACCTCCTATCCTCTTTGGATCATCTAGGCAATAAACCAAAAACCCTAGCCCTTCCAGCTCACCTTTTCGCTTTATCTGATTGGGTCTCATCTTCTTTCCCGGTGCCTTCACCTCAACAAATCCTGCTCTGCCACCAGGCAGAAGGACCAATCGGTCTGGCACTCCATTTATTC
>RZYZ01000433.1 GCA_009930125.1 Clostridia bacterium
TAGTAGCCGAAGAGGGTGCGTCTTAGTCTTCTATTGATTTCTTCTTTGCTGTGCACTCTTTCCCTCAGCGGTTCTGCCCATTCTTTCATGAACTCATACTGAGGATGGGTCTTATCCGCCAGAATTTCAAGATATTCTTCAAAGCCGCCAGGACCGCCCACATCCTCCGGCGGTCGTTCTCCTGCTCCATCCAGATAGAAAGGCAGTTTCTCTTCACGCATGGTGGTCTTTTCCACCTGGATTTCATGCTCCCAGTAGTCCCCCAGATCATAGATATAGGTGATTTCTGAAATGTCATCTGAAAGGATCTCTTCCAGAGGAAGAAACTGCTCCTGGAAGAGCTCCATGGAATCACGCAGATCGGAAAACAGCCTGTCCGGATCGTCCTCCATCTGAATAATCAGCTGCTTCCCCTTTGCATCATTGATGAGAAATTCATGGAGATGATAGTTCTGCCAGTCGAAAAGCGTCAGAATCACATGACTGAGCTGCCTGAACGTATACCAGGAGGGAACGGAGACCCGTCTCCAGATGTCTGTATAATCCAGCTTCATTCTGATCTTCAGTTCATAATGCTGAAACTCCCTGATGGGACTGTTCTCCAGAAGAGAGCTGAATGACTTCTTAAGCTCGAGAAGCATTTCCTCTTCCGGAACCATCAGGCTGCCGTCTTTCATCCTGTGGCAGTACCGGTTGATGTCTAAGCTTATGGGCTCCTGATGAATCCTTGAAGGGTCCAGATCATCACTGTACTCGAGACTTCTTTTCACCATGGTGATTTTTCCCTGGATCCTACGGCTGGTTTCTCTTGCCAGTAGAATGGAGGGAGCAGAGCTAAAATATGCCTCGATCACCTTCTCATTGTAGCCATCAGCTTTCAGCATGTCACGAATCCCCTTCTCCATCACATCTTCCATGTGGAGCAGTTCTTTCTTTTTCAAGCCATAGAGAACCACTGCATAGAGGGTCCGATCATTCAGCATGATCACGGTGTTTCTTCGATTCACTTTCGTCAAATGCGCATGCCATAGGCCCAGAGGATGCTGGGCCTCCTTCTGAGACTCCTCCAGCATAGGCAGATCTCTGCCCATTTTCTCTCCCATGACTTTGGTACACTGTATGATCATTTGGTATCTCCTTTCAAACTTTCATTTTATATTGTCCTTCCCAGTGTTTTTCAGAATGGGATGTCCTCATCGGCAATTTCCTCATGGCGTTTCTCCCACATCTTCTTCTCTTCCTCATCCAGGAGTCCCTCTTCATAAGCCTCTTCCCAGGTCACCCCATAGGAAAATCCCCAGGAAGTATATCCTGCTATGAAATAGAAGGTTTCATCCTGCTCTATTTCTGGTTCCCGCTCCACTTTTCTTCTTCTCTTCTTTTTTC
>RZYZ01000110.1 GCA_009930125.1 Clostridia bacterium
CCTTCCACGGTCTCTCCTTTGGTCTTTCTGTAGTAGGAGTAATTCTTCCAGAGACTGTGGGTGATTTTCTTCACCGTGGATGGTTTCCTCAGCACTTCCAGAATCTCTTTTCTGATGGAGCTGATTTCCTCTTCACTGATCTTTCCAAGGTCCGCCAGCTTTCTTCCCATATCTCTCGCCCATGTATCATCGATTTCCTGGCAGAGGAATTTCAGCGCATACCAGGCCTTGTATAGATCATCCTTGTTTTTCATTTCCAGAGATCGGAACCAGTGGAACGCCAGAAGTCTTCTCCTCCAGTCCCACCATTTGATGGGGCTTTGCAGATCCGAAGCCGGAATAAGGAACAACTCTTCATCCAAAAGAACGGAGCCGAATATCCCTGGTGGATTTCCTCGCTTCTGCTTCTTCAGAGAGGTTCTGTAGACTCCACAGGTAGGACTGCCGTCCATATAGACATAGGCTGTAACTTCCGCCCTTTTCAGCGTTTCCAGACAGGCGATGGACCCCAGTTTCACTTCCTCGGTGACATCTCTTCCTTTACGATTCTTGATGATGGCTTCTCCTGTCCAGACCATGGCCCCGTTTCCTCCGGAAAGATGAATGGGGTCTCTTGGGACACCCAGCCCGGACATGGTCTCAGGGCAGACAGGACACCAGTTGAAATCCTGTTTTTCACGCCCCAGATTCTGCAGCATATCCCATCCCTTGTTGTTGTAGCGCACTGGACTGCCCATGCAGCAGGCGCTGATGCCGATGTTTATTTTATCATGGATGATGATGTTTTTCTTTTCCACTTCTTTTTCCCCCTGTGTATTCTATTGTTTCATTTCCCAAGGTCGTATGCTTTGACGGAAAGAAAAATACTTCCGCCTGCAAAGAGCTTTTCTCTTACCTGTCTGATCTTCTTCAGATGCCCACTCTACCTTTATGATAAAGTTCATCGATTTCCCTCAGTTCCTCCTGAATCATGTTTCGATCCAGCTCCGCAAAGGACTGACGTGCAAGAATCTCCTCGAGATAGTCTATGTGCTTCCTGATGATTTCCCTGTTCAGTTCATTGGATTTCTCCAGGATATGTCTGTGGGCCTTGATGATGGAGAGCACCACGAAAATATCCTCTTTTCCGTAATGGATCATCTGGTTGAAGGTGTCAGAGAGCAGCTTATCCAGATCATAGCTTTCTCTGTAAAGAGAGGCCCTGTTTCCGTTGTCCTCATCCCGAATGACCACATATCCGGCCTTCAGCTCAGCCAGTTCACGAAGAAGAAGTCCCAGATCCCTGATGCACTGAATGGCCGTATTGGGATCATTGATGCCAGGAGAGAGGGCTTTCATGGCCACTTCCACCAGTTTCTGAATGGAAAAGCTGAAATCCTGCACTTCCGTGCGCCGGTCTCCGATATCCAGGCTTCTGCCGATTTCCTCGGAAAGATTGTCTTTAAGATCGCTGTTTCTGTCGTAGTAGATCTTTGCGATGATATCCTCATCCGTCACAAACTGACCTGGAAGCTTATCGAAAATGATCAGCACTTTGTTCTCCGTTGCGATTTCGAAGAGCCTTCTGTAGTAGATTTCTGCAATATAGCCGCTTTTCGGACTTCTGATGGCCAGTTTCGCTTCAAAATTCTCAATTTCCTCTTTTCCGATGGAATCATATTTTTCTATTTCTTCCTTATATTTGAGAATGTCATCAAAAGCTTTATCAAACAGACGGTCTATGAGATTGCTCGCCTGGATGTAGGTGCCCACATTGTTGATGTACATGATGAAGTTGATGAGCCCTACCAGAATGTAGATGACGCCGAAGGTTCCAGCCAGAATCTTGAAATCGGAGAGAATCTCTCTGATGAAAAGAAGAGAGAGAATGGAGTACATGAATCCGCTGACAAAGATTCCGAAAGATTTCATGGTGCTTTTCTGCGTCAGGAAATTTTCCACCACTCTTGGAGAATACTGAGACGTATACATGGTCAGCACCACCATGGTGGTGGAAAAGGTGAAGGTCATGATGGTGATGAACGCACTGGCTATGATGGACAGCACGGACTTGGCCAGGTCGGTGCTGGTGGTGAGAATTCGAGGGATATAGGATGAAATGTCAAAGAAGATTCTCGAATCCACGATGATGACGATGCTTGCCAGAAAAATGGCGAACAAGGTGTATATAACCGGATAGAGCCAGATGCTTCTTCGTATGTTATAGAGTATTCTTTTGAGATTCATAGAGCCCTCCCATCAGACCGCTTCAGCCTTCCGTATCATGAGCGATTTCACGTAGTTTCTTCACCTGATCGTCTCTTCCCAGAACAACCATGGCATCTCCTGCATGGAGCCTTTCATTAGGACCGGGATTGAAGAACATGTTCTTTTCCTCTTTTCTTCGAAGGGCCAGCACAATGAGTCCCGTCTTTTCCGGAATGGCACTGTCTTTCAGGGTGAGATCGCATAGAGAAGAACCTTCTCTGATGTTCACATCTTCCAGACTGAGCACCACATCCCCCGCATGGGTGATGGCATCCAGAAAACTGATGACCTTCGGTCTCAGCATCATGGTCGCCATACGGATTCCTCCGATCTCGTTGGGAGAAACCGTGTTGTTGGCTCCCGCCTTCTTCAGCTTCTCGCTGGCATTCTCCTCCACAGCCCTTGCCACGATATGAAGTTCACTGTTCATCTGTCTTGCCGTGAGCACGGTATAGACGTTGTCGGCATCTTTGGGCAGTGTGGCCACCAGCCCTTTTGCATAGGCGATTCTGGCCTTATTCAGCGTCCCTTCATGGGTGGCGTCCCCTTCCACATAAAGAATATCCGACTCCTTCAGCTCCTCAATGACCTTTTTGTCGCTGTCGATGACCACAAAGGGTATATTCTGCTTTTTGAACTGTGCCAGGGTATAAAATCCTGTTTCCCCCGCACCGCATATGATGTAATGATTCTCCAGTTTACTGATTGTATTCTCCATCCTCTTTAATTTCCAAGCCTCCTTGATTTCTCCTTCAACGAAAAGAGAAACGATATTTGAAACCACATATCCCACCGTTCCGATGCTCATGATGATGATGAACATGGAGAACAGCTTCGCCTCCGGTGTCATCTCCGTCACTTCTTTGTAGCCCACTGTAGAGACGGTGATGACCGTCATATACAGGGCATCCACCAGCGGAATATCCAGCAGAAATCTGTACCCGATGGTCCCCGTCAGGATAAGAATAAAAATAAGCAGCACAAGAACCATGACTCTTCTCCGATTCTCCATACATTCACCTGCCTCTTATGATTTATCCAAGTTCAGAAATTTCTGAACCCCTTTTATAGTATTATAACATAAGGTTTCCTATAAACTATGTATTGAATGAAACCAGATTCCTAATCAGAAATCCAGCTGAACCGGTACTCATAGTGGTCTGGCACCGCTGTATCCGGCGCATACCCGAGAATCATCCGGCCACTGAGCTTTCTCTCCACTGCGGCGAGATGGAAGTGGCATAGAGCAATGCCTAGGTCCAGTCTCTGAATATCATAAGGGAACGCGTCACTGTAGCCGACGCTTCTGGCTTCGTAGAAATGAAAGGCATCGCTCTCCTTCAGCACTCTCCAGGGCTGCTTATTGGATGCAGACGGAGCAAGGCGCACCATCTCCAGAGGCTTCTCGTAGATGCCGGCTTCTTCCGCGGATAGAGGGCGGGTAAACTCCTCCCTGAAGAAAAGCTCCGTCCAGGGCTTTCTCTGGTTTCCCTTGGCGATGAACCTCACCAGATGATCCGTCATGCTTCTGGTTTCCTTGGGATACCCGATGGGCGTGATGGCAGGAAAAAGCATGCCTTCCTCGATGGCCATGGCTTTTCTGAAATCCCCTCTCTTGAACGTTCCCCCAAGCCAGCAGGTTCCGATGCTTCTGGAAGCGGCGAACAGCATCAGCTGTTCCATCTCATACCCCAGCGCTTCCAGTGCGTAGGGCACCTCTTTCACCGCAGCGCCGATGTAATGGGCTGTTCCCTTGATGACGCCATAGGTGCCCAGGGATTTCCCGGTTTCTTCCGCTTCCAGGAAGAAGAACTTCACTTCTACGCCAAAGGGATTCGACAGGGAGTCCATATAGGTCTCAATGGCCGCTTTATCCACAGGGGTGAGGGGATTCTCCACATAGGTGCGCACAGATTTCCTCTTTTCTATGACTTCTTCCACAGGCTGATTAAAAAATCTATTCATGTTCTTCATTCCTTTCTCTTTCACAGGGATCCTTCCTCATCGAACCAGGCTTTTGGCCATCCAGATATCGGGCTTCCCGATGCCGTTGGCATCCGGGAGTACCCCAATGATGATGTAGCCCATCTTCTGATAGAATTCATAGGGATGTCCCTTGTAGTTTCTGATTTCTGAAATCTTCCTGAAAGGGTCCTGAAAAAGATCTCCTTCACTGAGGCTGGTGGCGCCATGTTCATCATCGGTGCCCAGATACAGGGTCATGCCGCCACCTTCCGCCACCTTTTCCTCCAGAAGGGAGACCAGTTTTCTTCCTATTCCCTTACCGTGAAGATCCCTTCTCACCACCAGAGGATGGAGTTCCTATCCGGTATGCCCGTATTGGGGAATCGCTCCGATGAGCCCTACAAGTTCTCCCTTGAGGACCGCTTTCACGGCAATTCTCTCTTCCTGTAAGATGCTGCGGACTTCTTCTTCCGGATCCTCTCCGTAGGCCTCAGGAAAGGCTTCTCTTAGAAGTTCCGCCGCCTGCCTTTCATGATCTCTGTTTCCTCTTCTGAACAGCTCCAGTCTCATCTCTTCCATAACTATGCACCTCTTTTCTGTTCTTCCTGCTTATGCAGAACTCAGCTTATTTCTCTTCCTCTTCCACAAAGTCCCGGAAAGTTTCCACCATCTTTTCATCCGCCTGTCTGTCGGAATAGCGGATTGCTGCATAGATGGACCTGATTTCCTGACTTCTATGAAAGATTTCCTTTCCCTTTTCCGCCACCATGAGGGATGTGTCTGATTTTTCGATATTTACATGCTGCCTGATGCTTCTCAGGTATCTTCTGTAATAGAATCGGATCTTCTCCCGGGGCGTCCTGGGCAACTTTTCTCTTCTGCCTCGCCGGCCTTTCTCTCTCTCATCCAGGATGAATTCACGGACTTCCTCAAAAGGAAGCTCCTGGCTCATCTTTCCTCTTCTCCCCTTCATGAACCGGACAATGAGAAAGATCACCACAAGAACCATAATAAGCGGAATCAGGGTATCCAGCAGCGGGGTGCTCCTGATTTCCTGCACGCTTTCCTGAAATGCGTCGGTGAAGGATTCCAGTGCCTGCTCCTCCTGAGGTTCTTCCCCCGGGGGGAGACTCCTGAGAAGATCGATGAATTTCATGAAAATCCAGAAACCCGCATAGACAATGGGATACGCCACATAATAGAGCAGTCCGAGAAACGCCTCATAGAGAAATCTAAACATCTCCAGCGCACCGCTTCTGAGCTCCCCTATGGTGACAACCAGAGAAAAGACGCTGGTCAGGGACAGATAGAAGAAGATGTTTCTTCTGGTCTTCTTCTGATCCAGCCCTGCCTGCCTGTGCCGTAGAGATGTGGTGAGGATGATGGTTGTGAAGAAGTACAGGAGCATGTAGGGCAGCGCTCTTCCCACAAGCCTGCCCATGAAGTCATTTCCGGTTCCGATCAGCGTGATCACAAAGAGAATCCCATAGGTCACCCGGAAACGGAAGGACAGATCTTCAGGATACAGCCTGCCGAGCTTCCTGTAGTAATAAAGAATGAACACGGTGGTGTACAAGGCAGTGAAGAAGGCATTTTCCTGTGTCCTCTCCAGCAGCCAGGGAAGACAGAGAAGTGCCACAAGAACGCCTTGCGAGAACTTTCCTTCCGGCTTTTTCCACAGATAGAAGCAGAAAACCAGCACCACATAGAGAAACAGCGCGATGCCTCTCAAAGCTGGAACCTCGAAAAGCACCGTGAGCAGGGAAAAGGTAAGAGATAGGATGGAAATCAGTTCAAGAATCAGCATTTCCAATGAGATTCACCCCCTTATAGACTTCCATGGATCTGGGCAGCTTTTCCAGATTCACCGGATCACTGACGATGACCACGGTTTTCCCGAAGGATCTGGAGAACTCCCTGAGGGGCCTGATGTACTCCGGCAGAATCTTCGGTGTCACCAGAATGAAGGTCTGATAGGCATTCCGGTTTCTCGATAGTGCCTTCAGGCCTTCCTCCAGGGTCATGGAGATGACATTGCCGAGCTTTCCGAGAATCTCATTGTACTTTCTCAGATTCTCCCTGGAGAGGCCTGACGGATAATAGTATCCCCTTTTCCGTCCTGCCGGATTGTATCCGTTGCTGGAGAACCCAAAGGGTATTTTCTCCTTGGTCAGCTCCTCCATGACGGATCGTGCAAGCACAATGGACTGTTCCACCGCATCCACGTCCGGGTCCTGCCAGAATGGTCTGGTGCTTTCCAGATTGAGATACACCAGGGCACTCTTTTCCGCAGTGAAGTCGAACTGCTTCACCATCAGCCTGTCATGCTTCAATGACGAAGGCCAGTGGATCTGTCTCTGGGATTCACTGCCGGTATATTCTCTGATCCCTCGGATCATGAGCGGATCATCGATGATCCATCTCTTCACGGAAAATGGGCCGTATAGTCCTGCATAGGGCAGCAGAATCTCCTTCAGAGGTCTCTTTTCCGGCAGCACCACCACCGGAATCTTCAGCGGGATTTCCTTGTAGACCTGATGGAAACCGAGAAAGTCACCGATTTTCAGGGAGGCTTCCTCGATATACCAGATGCCTC
>RZYZ01000111.1 GCA_009930125.1 Clostridia bacterium
TTTGTTTTCAATGGTTACAGCAGTTATGAAGACGTCTTTACAGCTTTAAACTTTCTAAATCCAGCGATTTTTGTAAGATTTCTGTCATAATCTACATGTTTTATCATAGTAAATCCCTATCTGAATCATATGGTTATCCAGGTCAGAACCTCTTACTCTTTCAGTGTAACATGAATCGAACCTTCCATAAACATGCAGCGGATCTCTGAAACATCGATAGAAGATCCCATATGATCTTTCCATTTTTCTCCAGCAATTATATCTTGACGCGATATATCACGTAATGATATAATCACTGTATCGAACCTTGATATAACAACTTATGATATAGGAGGGTGCCAATGGATGCGGATTTATTAATGAAGCAGTTTTTACCCATGACGGAAAGCGCTTACTACATTCTTCTCAGTCTTCATGAGCCTAGACACGGATACGCCATCATGCAGCATGTGGAAGAAATCACCGAAGGCAGAATCCGGATCGGTCCAGGGACCATTTACGGAACATTATCGAAGCTGGAAAAGGAAGAACTGATCATGCAGAAAGCTGAAACGGACCGAAAGAAAATATACAGTCTCAGCGAGAAAGGCAAAGCGGTCCTTCATCTGGAACTGAAAAGACTGCAGGAACTGGTCCAAAACGGACGCAGAGAAATGGAGGTGAAACGATGAATCATATCAAAACCGTCTGGTACTGGTGGTGGGGATGGAATCCTACTCACATGGAGAATATGCTCGAATGGATGGAAGCCTCAGGCTGGAAACTCTTTCAGGTGGATTTCTTCGGAATCCGCTTCCGGTTCACCCGAGGCAAGGAAGAGACCGTCCGGTACTCTGTGGACTATCAGCCTGAAATCGAGGCGGACTATCTATCCATTTTTGAGGAGGATGGATGGCAGATGAAATGGAGCGGAGGCGGCGGATGGTATCTGTGGAGAAAGCCTTACACTACGCAGAAGCCTGAAATTTTCACTGAAAACAGCTCCCTCATCGAGCGGAACAACCGCCTTCTGAAACTTCTGACCCCACTGTTCTACATGCTGATTTTCTTTTTCGTGATCCTTCTCATCGCTGGATATGATAAATTCCAGTGGCTGATCTGGCTCTATGTCATCATCATCGGGCTCTATGTCTATATGCTGACGCAGCTGCGAAAGTATAATCAGAAGCTGAAAAGCGAAATCAGAGAATGAGTAATCATTCCTATATAATAAGAAGAGATGAAGTCGGAGCGCATTAACTCCTCCACTTCATCTCTTTCATTTACTGTTCTTTTAGCTCACTACGGTTCCTTCTTCCATATCCTGGTCCAGCCCTACAAGAGCCAGCGCGTCCTTGGTCGCTGCCGCAAGAATCATGCCCTGGGAGACTTCCCCTCTCAGCTTCGCACTCTTCAGGTTGGCTACCAGAATCACTTTCTTTCCGATGATGTCCTTAGGATCATAATACTCTGCAATCCCTGAAATGACCTGTCTGACTTCATTGCCCAGATCCACTTTCAGTTTCAGTAGCTTCTTCGCGCCCTTCATAGGCTCGCATTCAAGAACCTTGGCCACTCTGAAATCCAGCTTTGCGAAGTCCTCGATGGTGATTTCCTCTTTCAGAGGTTTGATGTCTTTCTTGGGCTTTACTTCTTCCTGCAGGGAAGCCAGTTCCTCCAGCTTCTTTTCCACATCGATTCTAGGGAAGATGATTTCTCCCTTGTTTACCTTGACACCAGACTTTGTGCCGCCAAAGGAGGCCGTGCTTTCAAAGGTGATGTCTTCCGCACTGATCTGCGTGCGGATCTTCTCTGCTGTTGTTGGCAGGAAAGGTTCCACAAGGGCCGCCACAATGCGTAGAGACTCGATGAGATTGTACAGCACGCCGCCCAGTCTTTCCTTCTGCTCTTCATCTCTTGCAAGAATCCAGGGTGTTGTTTCATCTATATACTTGTTCGCACGACCGATGAGGGTCCAGATGTGGCTGAGCGCTTCCGGAATCTTCAGCCCGTCAATGGCATCGGATACGAGCTTTGGCGTTTTCTCGCATAAGGAGATCAGTGACGCGTCAAACTCTCCTTCGATCTTCTTCTCCGGTATGATCCCTTCGAAGTACTTGTCCACCATGGATACGGTACGGGATAGAAGATTGCCCAGGTCATTGGCCAGGTCCGAATTGATCTTCTTGATGAAGGTCTCGTTGTTGAACAGACCATCGCTGCCGAATGGAATTTCTCTCAGCAGGAAGTATCTCACTGCGTCCACACCGAAGTGGTCCACGAGAACTACAGGGTCTACCACATTCCCTTTGGACTTGCTCATTTTACCTCCGTCCACCAGAAGCCATCCATGACCGAAGACCTGCTTAGGCAGCTCCACGTCCAGGGCCATGAGCATGATGGGCCAGTAGATGGTATGGAACCTTAAGATGTCCTTTCCGATGAGATGCACATCCGCCGGCCAGTACTTCTTGAAGAAGTCATTCTCTTTACTTCCGTATCCCAGAGCGGTGATGTAGTTGGAAAGCGCATCGATCCATACATAGACCACATGCCCTTCATCGAAGGTCACCGGAATGCCCCAGTCGAAGCTGGTTCTGGAGACGCAAAGGTCTGTAAGTCCTGGTCTCAGGAAGTTATTGAGCATTTCATTCTTTCTGGATTCTGGCTGGATGAAATGAGGATTGTCTTCGATATGCTTGATGAGTCTGTCCGCATATTTGCTCATCTTGAAGAAGTAGGCTTCTTCCTTGGCCTTTTCCACCGCTCTTCCGCAGTCGGGACACTTGCCGTCCACCAGCTGTGAATCGGTCCAGAAGGATTCATCCGGTGTGCAGTACCATCCTTCATAGACACTCTTGTAGATGTCTCCCTGGTCATAGAGCTTCTTGAAGATATCCTGTACTGCTTTGATATGGTAATCGTCTGTGGTTCTGATGAATTTATCATAGCTGATGTCCATGAGCTTCCATAGATCCTTGATGCCCGCTACAATGTGATCCACATAAGCCTTCGGTGTTACGCCTTTTTCTTCTGCCAGTCTCTGGATCTTCTGTCCGTGTTCATCGCTTCCTGTAAGAAACATCACGTCATAGCCGTCTTTTCTCTTGTATCTTGCCAGCGCATCCGCCGCAACGGTGGTATAAGTATTCCCGATATGAAGATTTGCGGATGGGTAGTAGATCGGGGTGGTGATGTAATAAGTTTTACTCATTCTTGATTTCCCTCCTATAATATAAAAAATCTCTATGGCTGTAAGCCATAGAGACGCATTAAAAACGTGTTACCACTCTAGTTCGCATCCGCCTCGCAGCGAAGATGCCTTAGTAGGTGAAGCTCTCACCTTAAGCCCTATAACGGTGGCAACCGTGCATCCTAAGCTATTCAGATGCAGGACTCCAAGGCCATCTTCCGAAACTTCTTTTCCTGCCTCTCTTTCACCATGCGTAGGCTCTCTATAAGGATTCCATCTCGTACTCTTCTCTTCTTCGTCCTTCAGTTATATCGTATTTCATTCTAGCAAAGAATCAGGGAATATGCAATGCATCTCTTCAGGTTTCAGCCTCAGAGAATTTCCAAAGTACCAGTTGAAACGCCTCCTCACTTTATTTATCGTAAAAACCTATGGATATTTCATCTTTCCTGTACTATAATAGTCTTTGTACGGGGGCGTAGCTCAGCTGGGAGAGTGCCACACTGGCAGTGTGGAAGTCGTGGGTTCGAGTCCCATCGTCTCCACCATAACACCCTGACGGAATCTCTAGAGCCTTGTATTTTCAACGGTTACACAGTTTTAGATATTCCTTCTTTTTTATTTTGACGTCTATATTGACGTCTATGAGCCTTAAAAGTTGATATAACTGGCGAATTTTTGAGCGGTTTCTTCTTTCTTCTTTTCAGTAACGTGAGCGTATATGTTCATCGTTGTCTGTACATCAGTATGACCTAGTCTATCCTGGACTTCCTTAATGGATGCTCCAGCTTCAAATAAAAGCGAACAATGTGTATGTATGAAACCATGAGGGGTAATAACCTTGTGGTTTTTTTGTTTGCAGAAAACTTGAACCTTCTGGCCTATACGCTGGGGATTGATGAACTTATTTTTCAGGTCAGTGAAAACTAGTTGATTCTTACTCATTGCATTGAATCCAAGTTTCAGTATAACTTCTGCTTGTCTCTTCTGCCATTTCTTCATGATCTGCATGGTTTTTTCATCCATTGATATGACTCTTTTACTCTTCTTTGTCTTTGGCGGTTGTACGATCAGCTTATTCTCCACTCCCAGAGTTAAAGTCTTACTTATACTAAGGGTATTCTTCTTGAAATTGAAATCTTCCCATGTAAGAGCAAGGACCTCGCCTTTTCTGCATCCAGAGAAAACCAATAATCTGAAAAGCGTGTACCATTTAGGATTGTCTGTTTTCTGCACATGATCCAGGAACTCAATGAGTTCATCCCTTGTATAGTAGTTTTCAATCTTCTCTTCATCTACTTCTTCCTTTTTTACTGGAATAGTAACTAATTGAGTGGGGTTATCTTTGACAATCCCTAACTTCATACCATGCTTGAATACAAACAGAAGGTTTATAGATTCTATCATAATAACAGCAGGGTTATACGTGTTCCCTATGAGCCTAGAAAGGCCTATATGAGCCTTAGACGAGCGGAAGAGGAATATATTAAAGAGTACGGCCACGAGCCTAGTACAAAGGAATTGAGCTCATACAGTGGGGTATCCTTTGAAGAGATTCTGGAACTGAGAAGAACCTTCTCCAATACGATATCCATTGATTCTCCAGTCGGCAGCATTGAGGATGATTCTATAACCGTTGGGGATTCTATACCAGACAAGACAGACTATCTGGATGGCATTGAAAGAGATATGACTATAAAAGCACTCAGAAGAGATCTTGAACGTATGGCCAAGACCGTACTGAAGGATGATGAGAAAGTGAAGCTTCTATTCTATTACTTTGACAATCTCGATAAGATGCAGGTTAATGAGATATCTGAAGCTTGTGGGGTTGCAAGAGGTTCACTTAATAGAATCATCAATGAATCAGTTGGTAAGATTTCCAGAAGGTATCTGGATGAGTTGATAGAGGGTTATATAGATCTGTTCTCATCCAATGTTAGACGATTGAGAGAGATTGAGCTATATAGAACTCATGTGAACCGGAGCATCTAAGGACGGATTGAAGAAATCGGTACAGGTTACAGTCCGAGAAGTTGATGATATTGGGATAATTGTTGCTTTTGTAGGGTATGACTATATGAAACGCTCATAAGATGAACTTGAAAGACACCTATCGTACAGATCTATCATGGACTTCAGAACAGAGAATAAAGAGATTGTTGAAATTGTAAGTATGAGGGGCTTACTGTGATAAGAGAGAAGTTGGAAGCGTATCACATGCTAGGGATTGAGATTGATAGCTTCAATGGGATGCTGGATGATTGGGTAGTGAAGAAATATCCTCACCTTGAAAGCGTGAGAAATTACAAGGGTATGATCCTGGAGCGTATCGAACAGATTAAGCGGAAGAGGACCGATATTATAAATCTGATTAACAGACTTGAAGATCCTTTACTGAGAGAAATCTTCTTTATGAGATACATAGATCAGAAATCCAATGATGAGATTGGAAGGAAAGTAGGTTATTCAGTCTCTCATCTATCACGTTTATTCAGAAAAGGTATAGAAGAATTAGAGAAGCTGAAAGGTTAAACTTCCGGCTTTTTTATTGCTAATATGTGCCATTTCGATATTGACACGTATAATTAATACGTGTAGAATAAAGGTGAGCAAAGACTGTTTCCCGAGAATTACGACCGTGCGGGTTATATTTAGGAGGTGAAACATGTCGAAAAGCTCAAGGGAAGTTATAAAATTGTTGACAAGTAACGGATGGGAGTTTTCTCATACTCGAGGGGATCATCGTTATTATCGTAAAGATGGTAAATTGGTTTGTGTTCCTCATCCAGTGAAAGACTTACCAAAAGGAACTTATTATGCAATTTTAAAACAAGCAGGTCTTAAATAGGGATCTGCTCCCTTCTCTTATCGAAGGAGGTATGAAACATGAAAGACAGGTATATTTATCCCGCTGTCCTGAAGTTTGAGGATGATAGTATTTTAGTGGAGTTTCCGGATTTAGAGGGTTGCATTACTTTTGGAGAAAATGAAGAAGAAGCTTTGTTTAGAGCAAAAGAAGCCCTTGAAGGGTATTTATATGTATTAGAGAGAGACGGTCTAGAGATTCCCTCAGCATCAAAGCTCAAAGATGTTGGATTGTATGGTGGAGATACCATTGTTATGGTTGATGTATGGATGCCATTAGTAAGAGATCAGGAAGCCAACAGATCAGTAAAGAAAACTCTTACTATTCCTAAGTGGTTGAATGATATAGCAGAGCAGAACAAGATTAATTTTTCTCACTTGCTCCAGGTATCACTGAAAGAACAGTTGGGATTAAATAAGTAAAATACCATATAATGAATTAAGGTTATCTAGATTAATAGATAGCCTTTTTTTATTGCGTTACAAGGGTTTTAGCGTTTTATAGAATTGTTTTGACGTGCAATTACCAGGTAAAAGAAAAACTGATGAAATGATTTCATCGTGTAGAGATAATATATATTATTTAGCCCTAGTAAATGTGGTTAACTTATTGGTTTGCACAACATCTAGTATTATAATAATTAATTAGGAAAGAATGATAATCGTGGGCAAAACAACAGCCATCCTGAACCTGACGGTACGGATGGCCCGATTATGATTTTTCCCATTGAACGAA
>RZYZ01000434.1 GCA_009930125.1 Clostridia bacterium
AGTGAAATCGCCATGGAAAGCGGCAGCAGATAGATTGAAACCTTCGGTCCCAGAAGATCTGTCAGGACGCCCATGAGAAGATTCATCAGGTTCAGCACAAATGCCACCATGGTCATCATGAATCCCGTCGCCATCCCCGGTTTTTCACTGAAGAGAACGGAAACCAGCGACATCAGTGAAGGAAATACGATGGAGAAGAAGAGCCCCGAAAGACTGATGATGATGATGTAATCTTCTCCCAGCATGATTCCAGCAGCCAGTAGAAGCAGCGCGACCACCTGCGTGGCCATGACGGTTCTTAAAACCCCTGTCTTCTGCACGATGAAGCCGCCCACAAGCCTTCCGAAGGCAAAGATGAGGAAGAAAATGCCCAGGTATCTGGCTCCTACGCTTTCTCTCAGGCCGAATCCTTCTTTGAGATAATTGGTCAGCCAGAGGGAAATCCCCTGTTCTGCAAAAACATAGAATCCAAGGCTCAGTCCAAAGATGTACAGCATGGGATCCCTGAAGATGCTTTTCCCCGCTGTCACGTTTTCCGCCTTGGGTTCATCCGGAATTTTCGCGAAGATGAAGGAGATGAGCACAATCAGATATAACAGGGCGATGAAGACATACATGGTTCTCCAGGTGATGTTCCAGTCCAGGAGAAATCCGACGGCATTCTGGGATACGGTGGAGCCTGCTCCATACATGAAATGAAGCAGATTCATGGCGATGGTGGACGTCCCTACAAAAAGGATCGGAATCACCGTGTTAGCTGCAACACCATAGATGTTGATGCCGGCAATGATCGGAATGAACCCGATGAAAAACATCAGGAAGGTTTCTGACTGAGACTGGACGAATATACCAGTGATGAGACAAAGGATGCCTATGATGATGGTCTTCTTCTGTCCGATCCGCTCAATGAGCGCACCGCTGAAGAAGGTCACTGCCATGCCCGCCAGGGATACGCTGGTGATCATGGAAGAAATGACTGTATTCGAGACGGAAAAGTCCTCTTTGAATATGGGAATGAAGATTCCTCTTGTATTTTCTATAAACGGAGACAGAAACATCAGCGTGAAGATGATGAATACCCCGAATCTGTTGCTTTTACTGTTCTGCATAATAAATATGTTTCTCCTTTAATGAGTCTCTCTCTCTATTTCCCTCAATTATATATACATTATTATAAGCCATTGGGATATAATATAATAGAAGCATCAGGGAAAATAATTCCCGAAGCGTAAGCGGTCACGATAGAAATGGGGTCAGAAATCTTGTTTCACCTGGATCATGTGATCAGACTTTTTCTTACAGAACGAAGAGGTGTAAATAGAATGAACAAATCATCAGCAGATAAACTTTCCTTTTTCTTCATGGGACTGGAAA
>RZYZ01000112.1 GCA_009930125.1 Clostridia bacterium
TTTCTGACCATCTCCGGAAAGAACACCACAGGAATCAGCGCGCCGGATAAGAGCTGCATCACCGCGCCAATGATCTGGGCCATTCCCCACATGTTGGTCAGTTTAAAGGACAGCAGTCCGAAACTGTAGCTGAAGTAGAAATTGATAAAGATGCCCATGACCATGCTGAGTAGATACAGCGGAATGTTGTACTCTCCTGAAAAACCCTCACTGCTATACACAATGAGATTAATCACCGTGAAGGCCGCAACAAAAATGATGAGGAAATTATAGAGCACACCACCGAAAGCCTGAAAGAGCATCCTCTTCTCATAGCTTACCGGTCTGATGAGATTGATGGCGATGGTCCCGTCTTTCACTTCCCTGGAAATGTCAAAGGAAATATCCACCGATGTGATCAGTGTGGTGAGAAAGGATATGATGATATACAGAATCATCTCATTGAGTGTGAATCCTCTAAGCACCTTATCCGGGGAACTGGAGAAAATGGCTTTCCACAGAAAAAACGACACCGTGAGCATCATCCATTCTCCAAGCATGAAGATGATCACATTGGCCTTGTAGGAAAGAAACATCTGAAAGGTGTTTATGGTGAAAGGCAGGTATGCCTTGATCCGCTTCATTCATCACACCTCGTTTCTGTAGATCTTCTTGACGATGTCTTCAATGGAAGGTTCATGGATGGTGAAATCGGTGATGTCCAGCTTCCCCATGAGCCTCTTTGTGATTTCCGTGGTGGTGGTCCGATTCTTGTTGAACTGGACCTTCAGACGGTTTTCTTCCGCCTGGAGCATGATGAACTCCTGATCCAGTTCTTTAATGAACTGAACCTCGGAAAGATCGATGGCATTCACGGTCTGTATTTCAATATCCGCCATGTAGCCATAGGTTTCCTTGATATGCTTCGCATTGCCGTCATAGAGCATTCTGCCCTTGTCGATGATGATGATGCGACTGGAAAGCTCCTCGATATCCATCAGATCGTGGGTTGTGAGTATGATTGTAGTGCCGTAGGTCTCATTGATTTTTCTGATGGCCTTTCTCACGCTTTCCTTCACCACCACATCCAGTCCGATGGTGGGCTCATCCAGATAGATCACTTTCGGATTGTGAATCAGTGCCGCAGCCAGGTCTCCGCGCATTCTCTGTCCAAGGGAGAGCGTTCTCACCGGTTGAAGCATGAAATCCTTCAGCTCCAGCACTTCGCTCAGAAAATCCATCTGGAACGCAAAACGCTTCTGATCCACCTCATAGATGTCTCGAAGCAGTGTGAAGGTTTCAGACAGCGGAAGATCCCACCAGAGCTGTGTCTTCTGCCCGAAGACCACACCGATGTCCATGGCGTTCTTCTGCCTGTTTTCATAGGGAATGATGCCATTGACATGCACCTCCCCTGAGGTCGGTGTGAGAATACCCGTCATCATCTTGATGGTTGTGGACTTCCCTGCACCATTGGCACCGATATAGCCGACGACTTCCCCTTCATCAATATGAAAGCTCACATCATCCACTGCTCTGGTCACAGTCTGCTCCCTGGTGAAAAAAGATTTCACCGCACCTGTAAATCCCGGATACTTCTTATTCATTCTGAACTCTTTTGTGAGATTCTTCACTTCAATCATAGCCTGATACCTCTTCGATTCTTTATTCCTGCAATGGTTATTATATCACCCGGAAGGTCAATAATATATGATTTTTCTCAATGGAAAAGGAAGCCTTTCAGCTTCCTGTCTTCACCTGCTTATCAGTAGAGAGAAATGTTTCCGTCTGTTCGGGACTCCGTTCCCGCAACATAGGCGCCATTTGGCATTTTCAGGATCATCTGTCCACGGCCGAAGTGCGAATTGTCCTCTGTCACCGTTATTTCATGTCCTTTCTTTTTCAGCTCTTCCATAATCTTTTCATCAAAGGTGTCCTCCACCATGATCTTCTTCTCCCGCGTCCACTGCCATCTGGGACAATCCAGCGCTGCCTGAGGATTGAGATTGAAATCCAGAAGACTGCTCATGACCTGAAGATGACCCTGGGGCTGCATGTATCCGCCCATGACGCCGAACACGCCGATGCACTCCCTGTCTTTAAGAAGCATCCCTGGAATGATGGTGTGGTAGGTTCTCTTCTTCGGCGCCAGAACATTTCTGTGATTTTCATCCAGCTTGAAGTCCGCTCCGCGGTTCTGAAGGGAGATGCCGGTTCCTTTCACGACGATGCCGCTTCCAAACCCCATATAATTGGACTGGATCATGGACACCATGTTACCTTCCTTATCTGCTGTGGCAAGATACACTGTTCCGCTCTGGAAAGGATCTTCATGGGTGAAGATCTGCGCTTCTTCTGTGATCATTTCCGCTCTTCTTTTCGCAAAATCTTCAGTGAGAAAATCAGAGGGGGCAAATTCCATGTCCTTCGGGTCCGTGATGTGATGCATTCCATCGGCAAAGGCCATCTTCATGGACTCCATGGCACGATGATAATACTCTGCGTCACGATTTTCCACCGGGAATCGGGAGAGTGTATTCAGCGCCATGAGCGCCACCATGCCCTGACCGCTGGGGGGAAGCTCTGCCACTTCGTGGCCCCGATAGTTGACTGTCAGTGGGGTTACCCATTCTGGAGAGAAAGAGGCCAGGTCACTCTTTCTTAAATACCCGCCATGGGCTCTGGCATCTTCTTCCATTATATCGGCCAGCTCTCCCGTATAGAAAGCTTCACCCTCAGTCTCTCCAATCAGTCTCAGGGTCCTTGCATGGTCGGGAAGACGCATGATTTGAAAGGCTTCCGGCGCTTCACCGTTTACAGTGAAGGTTCTGAACCACTCCTCAAAGGCATCTCCCTTGAAGATTTCCTTGTATTTATGGAGCGCTCTCTTCCACATATGAGCCACGTTCGCTGCCACGGGGAAACCGTTCTCCGCATGGCTTATGGCAGGCATCAGGCAGTCCATTAGTGATAGATTCCCGAATCTTCTGCAGAGCTCCGCCCAGCCCTTGGGGGTACCTGGAACCGTCACCGGCGTCCAACCGTGGACCGGCATGGATTCATGGTTTTTCTTCACCTCCTCCAGACTGATTTCTTCTGGAGAAGGACCGTTGCTGTTCAGACCATAAAGCTTCCCTTTCATCCAGACCAGTGCAAAATTGTCGGATCCGATGCCATTGGCTGTGGGTTCCACCACAGTGAGACAGGCAGCCGTCGCAATGGCCGCATCCACAGCATTACCGCCTTTCTTCAGGATTTCAAGTCCTGCCTCTGAAGCCAGGGCACTCGATGTGGCCACAACCCCATTTCTGCCGCTGAGCGGAATTCTTCTGCTGTGATAAGGCATATAGAGTGGATCAAATTTCATGATAAAACCTCCCAGTCACTTGATTTACTGTACATTCCTATTTAGTATACTGGAAAAAAGGAAAGGATTGGCGCCGCTCCCCATGGAACTGTGCCAATCCTTTTTTATCTGTTTCTGTTTTACATTTCTTCTACGGTTTCGATTCCAAGAAGTTCCAGCGCATTTCTGATGACGATGGTCGTCGCCTCCACAAGCTGCAGTCTTGCCTTTTTCAGCTCTGCCTCTGCAGAGTTGATCTGGCAGTTGTTGTAGAACTTGTTGAAGTCTTTTGCCACCTGAAGAACGTATCGCGTGATCACGGAAGGCTCATACTTCTCCATGGCCACTTTCACCGCATTTCCGAATCCTTCCAGCGTCTTGGAAAGTTCAAACTCTTCCTGGGTGGATAGAAGTGTCAGGTCCGCCTGCTCCGGCTTCTCGTTCTTTCTCAGTATGCTCTTTGCTCTGGCATAGGTATACTGAACATAAGGTCCGGTTTCACCGTCAAAGGAAAGAATTTCATCCCAGTTGAAGATGATGTCCTTTTCCCTGGAGTTCTTGAGATAGGTGAAGATGATGGCGCCGATTCCGACTTTTCTAGCCACATTCTCCTTGTCCGCCAGGTTCGGATTCTTGTCATGAATGATCTTTTCCGCTGTGACCACCGCTTCCTTCAGAAGATCATCCAGTAGGACCACATCTCCCTTTCTAGAAGACATCATCTTTCCAGGGAACTTCACAAGGCCAAAGCCAACATGGACACAGTCATCCGCCCACTCAAATCCTGCCAGACTCAGAGTCTTGAACACCTGCTTGAAGTGCAGCGCCTGAGGGGATCCCACCACATAGATGTTCTTATGGAAGTCATAGGTTCTTTTTCTGTAGATGGCTGCCGCCAGGTCTCTTGTGGCATAGATGGTTGCCCCATCCGCCTTCTTGATGATGGTCGGAGGCATGTTATAGTCATCCAGCATCACGACCTTGGCGCCGTTGCTTTCCGTGAGGATGCCCTTTTCTTCCAGGATATCCACAACCTCATCCATCTTATCCCCATAGAAGCTCTCTCCGGCATAGGAATCAAACTCCACACCCAGCTCCCTGTACACTCTCTCGAATACCATAAGGGAAAGCTCTCTGAACTCCTTCCAGAGATTATACTCATACTCCTTGCCGTCTTCCAGATTCTTGAAGTGCTGTCTGGCTTCATCATCAAGGCTCGGATCCTTCTCCGCTTCTTCGTGGAATCTCACATAGATTCTGTTGAGCTCCTCAATAGGGCTCTTCTGAAGCTTTTCCTTGTCCACCCATCTTTCATAACCGGAAATCAGCTTTCCGAACTGGGTTCCCCAGTCTCCCAGATGATTGATCCTTTCCGTATGGAACCCCTGAAATTTGAATATTCTGCTGAGAGAATTACCGATCACTGTGGTGAACAGATGCCCTACATGGAAAGGTTTTGCGATATTAGGGGAAGAATACTCAACGATAACCGTTTTACCTTCACCGAATTCTGAACTGCCATAGTCCACCTGATCTTCCAGAACTTTCTGCACAACCCCTTCCAGATAGATGCTCTTGTTCAGAAAGAAATTCACATAAGGTCCCAGGACCTCCACTCTTTCTATTTCCGGTATGTCCAGCTTCTCTTTCAGGTCTGCTGCGATCATATTCGGTGCTTTTCTCAGCTTCTTCGCAAGCTGAAAACAGGGAAATGCGAAGTCTCCCATTTCCTGCTTCGGTGGGATTTCTATGGATCTTAATACGTCTTCCGCCTCAATTTCCAGTGCACTGCTTATACTTTCAGCTATCAGTTTCTTATAATCCAATGTTCTTCCTCCTTGTAGGGATTCTATGATGTATCCCCTATTCAATGAACCCATTTATATCTTATCTATTTTACTACAGAGATTCTCTCCCGTCCATAGCCCCATGTCGTCTCCCCAAAGAAACTTGTACTCCTCTTTCCTCTCTTGTAGTATAATATTGATATTTCACAGAGGAGAGGTAAAAAATGGAAAAACTGGCATTGATCTATATAGGCGGAAATACAACCCGATATGCTCTCTGGAAAATTGAAGATGATAAAAGCTACAGACTTCTGGAATCCTTCAAGGAGAACCTGAAATTAGGAAAAAACACGAAAGAAGAATTCTGCATTCCTGAAGATAAAGTGGATGCTCTTCTGAATATAATGAGTTTTTTCAAAGACTTTTCTGATGCCATGGAGGGCGAAAACCCTCATGTGATCCTGTCCGAATTTTTCGAGCACATTACAAATAAGGATGAAATCAGAAAAAGACTGGAGACAGAACTGAATCTGAACGTCAT
This sequence comes from Clostridia bacterium, assembly GCA_009930125.1. Classification (GTDB taxonomy): domain Bacteria; phylum Bacillota; class Clostridia; order Clostridiales; family Clostridiaceae; genus Proteiniclasticum. The sequence goes on from RZYZ01000112.1 coordinate 5,654, forward strand.
AGAACTGACCAACAGACAGGAAATCCATCTGGATTATCTTGCAGTGAAAAACTCCATGAACCTCAACAATTCCCTGCTTGTAGACATAAGCGGAGCCTCTACCCAGCTGGGATGGATGAAAGATGGCACATTGATTGAAAGTTATCGTCTTCCAATCGGAACTCTGTCACTGACAGAAAAGTTCCACCTGGAGGACCATGTAACGAAGGAAGACCATACAGGACTCGACAAGCACGTCATGGAGGAACTGAATAAAGTGGACTGGCTGACCGGCGAGAATTTTCATGAAATGATTCTCCTTGGCGGTTCTTCCAGAGCCATCAGTAAAATAGACCGCAAGAAGAAGCGCTATCCTATCAACATCATTCATGAGTACACCATGCAGGACCTGGATCTGATATCCATGTACAGAAATATGATTACAAAGAATCTGAAGCAGCGATACACCATCCAGGGCATTGACCGGGAACGGGCGGATATTCTGCCTGCAGCGCTTTCAATCCTGAATGCGCTGATCAGAAAGACACGGATCATAAGCATCCGTGTCAGCGGTACCGGAATCAGAGAAGGCTTTCTTTTTGATTACATTGACAGGAATTATGGAACCCTTCCGGATATGATTGACCGATCCATCCTGAACATTCTCCGAATACACAACGTGGATGTGGAAAAGGCAAAGTCCCTCTACACCCTGACCAAATCCATCTATGACGGATTTTCCGGCGTTCACAAGCAGTGGAAAAACGCAGAGAACATCATCAAAGTCAGCTCCATGCTGAGAGATGTGGGACTGTCTGTCCGATACTATAACCATCACAAACACAATTTCTACATCATATCCAATTCGGAAATCAACGGCATGGACCATCGGGAGATCATACAATCCGCCATGGCAGCCACCTTTACAGACGGGATCCACCGAGATGCACCCCTTCTGCAATTTGGCCAGATCATCAATCGTCTGGACATCGATATGATTTCTGATATCGGAATCTGCATCAGCATTGCAGAAAAATTCTTAAGTTCAAACAAGAAGGATATTCAGGTGAAGAAGGTTTCGGTACTGGAGGATAAAATCCTGCTTGAAGTACATTCA
>RZYZ01000435.1 GCA_009930125.1 Clostridia bacterium
AACGGCAGCACTAGGAAACATAGAAGCACAGAAAGCGCTCCTTCAGCAGTCCTTACAGGAAAGTTTGCTAGGGTTGCAGGCACAACAGGATTCAGAAGCCTTATCCCTTGCACAGCAGCTTGAACAGCAGGCATATGATAGAGCGTTCCAGAGAGAACAGTTCGAATGGCAGAAGTCACAGGCAAACAGGAGTTCAAGTGGTGGATATAGGGCAGGCGGTTCAGGTGGAAGTGGAAGTGGAAGCTCAGGAAGCAACTTTGATTCTACCAAGGCATGGAGATATTTCGACCGGTTACTAGCAGATGATATGAAGAACGGAACTTATGAAGCAGGACGATTCGCTTCTCAGGTATCGTCACTAAGTCCTTCCGATGCGGCAGCTATGATGCGAGCCTATGAAGAATCAAGAAAGAAATCAGGTTCCAGGTCACAGCAGACAGCAGCCAGTGGAGATAGAAGAAGAACACATAATAGTTATTAAGGAGAGGGTATAAATGGCAGTTTACAAACCACCAAAGTTAAAGAGAGCAAGCGAGTTCTTGACCGACAAGAAAGTCAAAACTTCCACTCCTGAAAAATACTACGAAGTGACTTCACAGAAACTAGGATTGTACGATCTTGACACGGCATACAAAGGCAGTATCAGAGAAGAACAGGAAGAAAAGGCGGCGAAGCGAAAAGTTTCAATGCCTTCTCTATCCCGAATCAGGGAAGAATCCTATAACTACGACCCTAATACGGAGTATCTGTCACAGGAAGAAGTGGGCGAGAGAAATAGGGCAGTCCACAACAGAGAAGTGAAGAATGATGGTGATAAGAAGGGATTTCTTGAAGGATTATTCAGCGACAACGCCACAGACGAAACCAGGGCAACATTAGGCACAAAGAAAAAAATTGCTGTCCCAAGAGCAACTTCACAGAAAGCAACACTAAGTGGCAGACAGCCTGAACGATATTCCCAACAGGAAACTGACGGCAGATATATGTCCGATGGAGATATCAGGAATCAGAATCCCAAACAGGAAGATAATTCCATAAGATTCAGGAAGGACAGAGCCGAAGCGCTTCTTCAGGGTATCAAGGACGTTCCTAGGAACCTGGGCGCTGGCGTTATTCAGGCACTGGATACGGGAGCAGAGCTTCTCACTGGTGGACAGCATAATAACGCATACAAGCCTAGAACCGAAGAGGATTGGAAGAAGGCGAGCACTCCATTCAAAACATATGACGAGTATCTTGCACATATCGACAAGCTGAATGAAGGCGTGGCAGAGCAGAAGGACACAGTGAATCGAATTGCCAGTCCAGTTACAGAGGAAACAACATTCGTGGAAAAGGCAATCAGAGGGGCGGCACTCAATCTCCCAAGCTC
>RZYZ01000436.1 GCA_009930125.1 Clostridia bacterium
GAGCTCATGGCCGGCATGGCGATGCCGTTTCTCACGCCTGTGACCATGATTTCACGAAGCCCTGATACAGCCTTTTCCAGTTCCTTCTGGAAGAAGTCGTCCACCATGAGGTTCATGAGGTTAGGATTCTTGTCGTAAGCCTTTCTGATGTCATCCAGGAATGCGGAACGGATAATGCATCCACCTCTCCAGATGGAGGCGATCTCGCCCAGATTCAGTCCCCATTCGAACCGGTCCGATGCTGCTTTCAGCAGCGAGAACCCTTGGGCATAGGATACCATCTTGGAAGCATAAAGGGCCATTTCAAGATTCTTTATGGTTTCTTCCTTGTCCACTTCACTGACAGGTCTCTTCACAAGCTTCGCCGCTTCCACTCTCTCATCCTTCATGGAGGAGAGGATTCTCGCATAAACCGCTTCTGTGATGAGAGACACCGGCTGTCCTTCTTCCAGAGCTGAGATGACGGTCCATTTTCCGGTTCCCTTCTGCATGGCCTTGTCCAGAATGAAGTTCACCAGGTATTCTCCCTTTTCATCCTTTTCACCCAGTATGTCTGCGGTGATTTCCACCAGGTAGCTTTCCAGGACACCCTTGTTCCATCTGGTGAAGACCTCGGCCATTTCCTCATTGGAAAGTCCCAGCACATCTCTCATCACCGCGTAGGTTTCTGAGATCAGCTGCATGTCCCCATACTCGATACCATTATGGATGGTCTTCACGTAGTGACCGGAGCCGCCGGCACCGATCCATGTGGTGCAGGGCTCATCCCCGTTCTTGCCGGCTTTTGCCGAGATATCCATGAAGATGTCCTTGATGCCGTCCCAGGCCTCCTTGGCGCCACCAGGCATGATGGATGGGCCGTAGAGCGCGCCCAGTTCTCCGCCGGATACGCCTGATCCCACAAAGTGGATGCCTTTCTCCTCCAGCGCCTTCACTCTTCTTTCCGTGTCCTCGTAATTGGAGTTTCCGCCATCGATGATGGTGTCTCCTTCCTCAAGAAGCGGCAGGATGCTGTCTATGGTCGCATCCACCACGCTGCCTGCTTTGATCATGAGCATGATCTTTCTGGGTTTTTTCAAGGAAGAGATGAACTCCTCCATGGAATAGGAGGGAACGAAGTTTCCTTCCTTGCCTTTTCCTTCCATGAAATCTCTGATCACCGATGATGACCTGTTTCCTATGGATACGGTGTATCCCTTGGACTCGATGTTTCTGGCCAGGTTTTCACCCATGACTCTGAATCCGTAAATTCCTATATCTCCTAACATATTTACCTCCTAAGACAAATCCTGCTGGTCTGCCATTCAATTTGATACGTCTGATTACTCATCAATCTTATTATCATTGTATTTCCATTCTTTTTCAAGGG